>DATMXW010000001.1:0-3955 GCA_035561295.1 Methanospirillum sp.
ATTTAAAGATGCTATGATTAATGTGACCTTGAATAATATCGATTTGGCACAAATTGATGCCTATGAGGCAGAAATCCGTGCAAACCCAAAGGAGGCTGAGTTTACAACCAAAATTGAAGGGACCTGGCTATATGAGGAAGGAGGACCGCAATTTTCAGCAGATGCTAAGACAAAAAATGGCGTAGTGACGTTTGAGCTCTCTCATCCCAATTTTTCTGGCCCTGGTCCATGCCCAAGTCCCATGGCATATGGATTGTTCTGGATAGCAGGTTGCGCAAGTGCTACCTTCATGTCTGCAGCTGAGAAGAAAAATATCTGTATCTCCTCACTGAAAACCAAAATCGAAGCTGATCTCAATTATCTTAAGCAATTTAAACTGGGAGAAGAACCGCTTGTTTCAGCATATCGTCTTTTCTTTGAAGTTCAATCAGATGCATCTGATGAGGATATCGAAGGTCTTCGTCTGGATGCGTTGAACGGATGTATGGCAATGTACACGATTCAGAATCCGGTTCCGCTCAAGGTAACTGTCATTAAGCAATAGGTGAAAAATTGAACCAATTAAAAAATTGTCTGGAAGGACGAAACGGACCCATCATTCTGGGTGTTATTATTGGCATTCTCGCTGCGATTGTTCAGGGTTTGACTATATCTGCCGGTGGACCAGAAGCGTACGGTTTTTGTGCTCTCTGTCATACCCGGGATCTTGTCAATGGATTAGTAAACCTTGGATTTGGGACCTCTTTTGGGGTTGCAGCGGTATCAAAGGCGGCCATTCTTCCTGTCATGAGCATGGTTGGTGTCCTGATTGGAGGATTCATTGCTGCAAAAATGAGTGGTGAATTCAGAGTTAAAAAAGCATTATTGAAAGATGGCATTGTGTACTTCATCGGGGGAGTACTTCTCATGCAGTTTGGTCTGCTCCTGGGGGCATGTCCGTACCGGGCAGCGCTTCGACTGGCATATGGCGAAATTATTGCTTTAATTGGGATAATCGGCATAATTATTGGTATCTGGATATCGTTAGCCATGATTATGAGATCTTCTGAGGGAGGAGTATAATATGGCAGCAGGTTGGATCTCCAAAGAACTCGCTATCATACTTGTGCCGGTAATTACTCTGATTTCAGGTGGTATTATCGGGTACCTGGCTCAGAGGACCGGATTTTGTGCGATAGGGGGTTTTCGTGATTACATTATGTTCAGGCATACCCGCCTCCTGAATGGATTTATCGCCATGCTGGTCAGCGCTTTTGTTGCATTTTTGCTCTTCCATGCAATAACCCAGGGAGCGTTTGAAAATTTTCCCTGGGCCATGACCAAAGGTCTGCTCACTCCAATTCCTGGAGCTCCGGCTGATCTAACATCGGTGGCATACATCATCCTTGCTCTGATTGGAGGTGTCGGCATCGGAGTTATTGGGGTATATCTGGGTGGTTGTCCACTTCGCCAGTTTGTTATGGCAACAGAAGGGAATCTGAAATCACTCTGGTTTGTTATCGGGATGGCTGTAGGTGGTATTCTTTTTTACCTAATAACGGTCGGGATCGTTAAAGGGATTCTCAAAGCAGCCGGGGTAATATGACTCAGAAAAAGTTGGATATTACCGGAGTGGTCTGCCCGTTCTGCATACTAAAAGTGAAAGGAGCAATGGAAAAGATATTGCCAGGGGAAGAACTTATCGTGGTCAGTGATCACCCCCCGGCTGCAAAAGATTCCATTCCTGCCTTTGCACAGATGAATGGATGGAAATGTGCGGTACAAGAAGAAGGTCAGGGAATTTGGGAGTTAATAATTACCAAATAATCTATCAGTCTGGTTCCAGTGGAATAAGGCCAAATTCTTTTTTGGATGGAGCAACCCGGTTACTCATCATTATATCATGACAGAACCAACTGACATCAGAGATGAAACCTGTACCCACCTTGCTATGCTCCTTTCTTTGCTTATTCGGAAGATCAAACCAAATGAGACCATCTCACTCCTGGCGACAAAAAAACAGATGATCCAGGTTAAAGATACACTATCGCAGCAAGGGTTCTGCGTTTGCCATGAATCTCTGCCAGAGGATCTTTTGATAATGATTACCAAACCTGATTAAAAATCTCTGGATCTTCAGTAATATGACCGATGCAGGGAGGATCTTATAAAAAAGGGGTTACAGCCCCATTGCATCGCGGACTTCATCTTTGTGGATGACAATGTCCCATTTCTCACCACTTAAGCAGTATCCGTGTTTGTCCAGTACCAGGACCGGATAACTGGCGATGTCTTCCGGTATTGGCTGCGATGCAATCCTCTTGAAGTTAATGAGGTCTTCAGTCCGAAGCCCGATTTTCCCACATAATTCCTTCAGTTCATCAAGCCATCTGCGGAGATCACGAACATCGATAGTATCCCATTTCATAATCTGAAACAGCTTCATGTAGACATCACGTTCCTGAACGATATGCCTTACTCCATCCTGTTTCATGAAATAGAACTCTAAAAAGAGCTTAATATCTCTGATCTGTTGGGCAATCTCAAAGAGTGCATTCCGATCTTCGTTGATTTTATTTTTTATTTCATCATCTGATATATTCTTAGCTAACCCTCTTAGATCAACTGAAGTATCTTTGATTTCGTCAACATATTCATCAAGTTCTTTGAGGACATCAACAAATTTCTCCTCGAGGTTCACTCCGAAGAATGCCTCCATATGCTCAGACATATCAGCCATGGATATTATTCTGAAACTACTAGATAAAAAACCTTCATCCTGATGTTGTTTAGTATTTAAGGTGTTTTTCATTAATGGGAGTTAGGCATAATGGCTAACCCGCAGGTATTTAACTAGCAATCAAAGTACATGAGTATACAATGGATGTAGATCCCCGGTTGTACTCCCGTGGGGGTATAATTACTGAACGAGATCCCGAACGATGTATTATTCGTCTTCGGATTCCTGCTGGAATTTTAAATCCTGAACAACTCATTGGAATCGGAAAGATCGCCCGTACTTATGGTGACGGCAGGGTGCATCTGACAGTTCGTCAGACAATTGAGATTACTGGAGTAAATCCTGATAGAATAGTTCCCATGCTTACCGCTCTGAAAGATAATGGCACCCCATTAGGATCAGAACGTCAGGAGATTGTAAACGTTACTGCATGCATGGGGACCGATCACTGTAAGTATGCAAATATTGATTCATTAGCTCTGGCACGAGAGATAGATTCACGGTATTTTGGCAAAGAGATGCCGGTGAAGATGCGTATAGCTATCTCTTCCTGTCCAAATGGTTGTGCTAGTGAACGCCTGAATGAGATTGGGATAACCGGGATACGAGAGCCCTATCGGGATCACACTTCCTGTACTGGGTGTGGGACCTGCGAGAAATATTGTAGGGAACGGGCAATTCTCATCAAACGGGGAATGGTTGAACTTGATAAGGATTTATGCATGCAATGTGGTATCTGTGTTCTCCCTTGTCCTTTCGAAGTTCTAAAAGCAAGTGAACCCAGGTATCATATCACCGTGGGAGGAAGAAGAGGGCGTCATCCAAAGATAGGGAAAGATCTGGTGACTGTCTCTGATCCAGAAAAAGCTCTGGAAATTGTGGGAAAAATTATCAAATGGGTTTATGAACTGGCATCAAGTGAAGAGTTACTCCCTGAGCAACTTGATGCTCTGGATTTTGATGATTTCAGACGATCGATACGGGAACAATACGGAGAACACAGGACATGGCCTTTGGAACGGTCATCAGATTCAGATCTCCTCTGACAAACGGTTCATCTATTTTGAGGGTAGAAATATTATCATGAAGAAGTATCAGTGTCTTGAATGTGCATATGTATATGATCCTGAAAAAGGGGATAAAACACAGAATATTCCCCCAGGAACTCCGTTTGATAAATTACCAAAGACCTGGGTATGTCCTGAATGTAAAATTTCTATCCAGAAGAAAGGTATC
>DATMXW010000002.1:0-6334 GCA_035561295.1 Methanospirillum sp.
ATATTTGCACACGCATTACCATCACCGGATTGAAGCATTATGATTTCGATTTGATCCTGAGTCAATTACAACCTATAGTCCCGAAAATGCATAACGAGTGTTAAATAAATCACCAAATAGCCAATATATTTGAAAAAAGAGCAATTATGTGAAATTAAGATAGGCTCCCTCGTTATGTATTCCAGCAACACATAACGAGGGAATAAGTTTTTCTGATCTCTATAGTATTGCCCCCAATTAGAGAATAATCTTTTGATACCCCCCTGGAATCACAACATCGTTATGTGTTCCCGGGAATCTAGGTTACAACCCCGCGAATCTGCCCCCTCCCGCCGTCCTGTTCATCCGGTTACCCATGGCCGGTTTCCCACCCGGACTCGACACCTGTGGCCGGTGCGCCTGTTTAAGGTCCGCACACCCATATCTGAGACAGTCGGAACAATGATCATGTGCCTTCACCGGTTTATCTTCCCCCCGGTTTTGTGCCTTTGAATCCCATACGTAAGCACCAAACTCCCTTTTAAGATTATAACAGGAGGGATCCACTGCAAGCATGTCATTAGACAGCAGGTTGCTTACCTCCTGAATACCAGGGATCACATCATTGATGGCCTCCTTCACCCGGATCCCTCTTTTCCGGAGTTCAACAATGAATGAAGTTGCTGAAGGGTCACAGACCACATACCGAACATCCCGGGTCATAAATGTCTGTAACTCATTTGCGAGCTGGGAATCGGTCCATTGTGAAGAAGTAGTTGAGTCATGATAGAACTCTTTACAGACATGGATCCTTCCGGTCGGAATATGCCTGCCCATGAGCAGGAAAACTGCCGGATTGTTGACCCCATAATCGACAGAGATAATCTTGTGTGGAATATCTCCCGGAGGTGTTGGTTTGACGTGTAGATCCTCTCTCCACATGGGATATACAACCCCTTCAGCCAGAACCCATAACCCAAGGATATAACGCTGGAACCAGAGACCGGTATACTCTCTCTTCAGAGCAATGACATACTCCGGATCCAGGGCCTTATTGTCATCGAGAAGAAAGTGCCATACTGCAGCACCGATCTCCCCAGCATGATCTAAATACCTGGTCTTCATCCAATGGTAAGGAGAGTCCGGGTTCATCGTGGCGAATAGTTTAGATCCTGGTTCAGATAGGCGAGATAAAAGCATGGTGAAGAAGGATTCTGGGTATAATGTGACTTCATCACAATACGCCCCTGCAAGAGTGAGACCGCGGATCTTTCCTTCAGAACGTTCATCATTTGCTCCGGCGAGATAGAGGGTTTTTCCTCCTAAAACCTGAACATACAAAACCCCGTCATACCGGTTCATGACCACAGACTTCTGACCGAGAATCTTGATCATCGGATCCAGGACATTTCTCATCAAAGTGCGTTCAGTCTTTCCGACCATCAGGAATGGACCAGGCCCCGAAAAAGCGATGATAAAGAAGATCCACGACAGAATAGAAAGAATCGTTTTCCCTGATCGGACTGCTCCTTCAAGGAAGGTGAGCCTTGGATGATCGGCGGCCAGGAACTGTAGAGCCTTATTCGAGAGTTTCTTCGGCGGTAGTAGTGCCATTTCTCTCCTGGAGTTCCTGCCTGACCATCATCTGGAATTCACCAATATCATTCAGGATATCGTCATCTTCGATCTTTAGGTTCTTTAACTGGACATTGATATTTGCAATCGATTGAATGAGTTCAGCGATGGATCGGGTTGATGAAGCAGGGGGTTTACTCTTCGGGGTTTCACCGGATTGAATATCCCTCCAGTATTCTGACCAGAGTTTCTTTTTGTAACTGGTCTCAGCTTTTGCAATCTGAATCAGATCAGTCAGCACCTTCTCGAGGTCTGAAAGAGTGTCTGATATGATGGCTTCAGCCTGGACCTTAACCCTGCTTGAAGTCTTCCAGTCATCATATGCCTGTACCCGGCGATCCCAGTCGTACTTCTTCGCCCACCTCTGGATTGTCCGCTTTGATACCCCGAAAGCCTTTGTCAACTTAGCGACAGATCGCGACAACCCCGCGTCACGGTATGATCGGTATGCATCCCATTGTTCCTCTGATTCATCCTCCTTTCTCTCAAAAACGGCAGGCATAATGATGTCATACGAGTGTCAAGGTGCGACACTAAGTGACAAGCACCGGAGTTTTACCAGTGGCATCCTGGTACCTCTGGAGGATGACAGCACAATAGTCAGAACTAATTTCAATTCCCCTACATTTCCTTCCAGTGTTTTCACAAGCGATCAGAGTAGTGCCAGATCCGAGGAATGGATCGATGATGACTGCTCCCTCTTCCGAATAATCCTGCAGGATCTGTTTGAATAGACCGACTGGCTTCTGAGTAGGATGGACCCGGGACTTCAGTTCTTCTACCCGTTCACCCTTTCTCGATAGACCATTCCAAAGCCAATGGTATAATTTAACATTCTTGTCAAAAGAAGTCCAAGCGAGTTCAGCATCTGCAAAACAGTTCCCCGAATTTTCTTTATCCCAAATGATCCAACACCGGGATGGAGGAAGAAAGTCGGTGAAGTAGTTTCCCCCGAAGATGATCTTATTCTTAATATCAACTAATGCTTCAATTGCCTTTCTAGCGGAGTCAGTGGATTCATCCCCCACGATAACAGGGTAGGATTTAGATTCCACGATATGACCCCCTCCGATCTTTCCGAACCCGAGTTGCCCCCCACCACCTACTTTTCCGGTGGACTTACCGGATACAATTGATAGACCATAGGGGGGATCAGTGAGAACGAGGGATACTCCTTCAATAATTCTTGCGATAACTTCCCGATCGGTGCAGTCCCCGCAGAGTAACTGATGATTGCCCAACTGCCATAGTTGACCAGGTTGAACATTCCATTTTTTATTCAGTTCAGTTGCATTGTCAATTTGAGGTTCAGCATCCAGGTCATCGGGGGCACACATTCCTTGTGGATTATTCTTCAGGAGTTCTGCTAGTTCCTTCTCATCAAACCCGGTAAAGTTGATATCATAATTTTGAGTCTTTAGATCTGATAACTCTCCGATGAGGAGATCAATATCCCATTCTGCTATCTCACCGAGTTTATTGTCTGCTAATCTGAAGGCCTGGATTTGAGCAGGAGTAAGGTCCTCGCACCTGATCACCGGGACTTCTTTTAAGTTCAGGTTTTTCGCTGCTTTCAGCCGTGTATTTCCGGCAATGATCTCATTATTATTATCGATAAGGATGGGGATCCTGAATCCAAATTCTTTGATAGATGCAGCAACAGGGGCTACTGCTGGATCATTCTTCCGAGGATTCTTTGAATATGGGATCAGGGTTGATAATTGGAGGTATTCGATTTGCATTTATTTTTATCTCATCCAGTGATCTCAATATGGTCCCACACGGCAAGTATGAGAGCAGTACTTGGATTGTATTCTGTGTGCTCTTCGAGTTCTATTCTCACATAGGCATGTAGTTCAGTTGATGAAATGATCTCTCCGGTTGCTCCGTTAAACATCTCGTGCAAAGAGGCTTCTTTTGGGAACCAGAGTCGAACTTTCATCTCTTTACACTCCAGGAGTAATAATCATGAGAAGAACCCCTCAACAAATTTCGTAATGACCGCAGTACAGAATGAACCCCCAATAAGGCCAACAAGGAGTATAATCCATTCCCGGTTTCGAGTGACTTGTTTCTCTTCTTGGTTTGTTGTGGCCGTTTGTGAAGAAATATGAGAGTTTACTTTGAGTTCCAGGAAATCGAATCGCTTCTCTCCTTCATCAAGCCTACCTTCTATTTTATCAAACCGCTCTATTTGTTGACAATCGTCGTTCCGTTGTTCCTGCTTTCTCATCCGTTCTTCGACATCTATCATTGTCCGGAGCAGGTGCTTCACATCTGTTCTTAGTTCAGCTAGACAGATGGCGGCATTCTGTTCAGTTATAACAGTTATCGGCTTATCAAGAGGTATTTCTGCCATGGCTTATACACCCGTCCGGGGAGTTGAACCCCGGGTATTTTGCCTGCTCCTCATAGGCCCGTTACGAGTGCCGGTATGCTGAATATTATTTCGGGCTATCCTTTGTGTTGTCCGAGGAAAATCATGAATCGACACAGGTCGTCTATACTACATACCGGTGATACTCCCGGGCGGATTCGAACCGTCGTCTTCAGGGTTAGAGCCTGATTTGATTACCACTACAGTACGGGAGTGCTTTGTTGCCAGTCTTTCCCGGCTGTCACCGATGTTGCTATACTCCAGAGTTCTAGACCCCTTTTGTATCCAACCCTCTCCCTACGGTCGGGAATTCCCCTGTCCGGATTCGAACCTGGCGTCTTTTAGCCACTGTGTGACCAATTGCTTTTCCACTTAAGGTACAGGGGTGAAAGAAGGTGATTAGTCAGAATCGGCCGGACTGACCTTCGGGTCGATTACGGGAGTCTCTGACGGGATATATAGTTCAAAGATATCTGATTTGCTCTCAACTGTGAAGACATCGTTTTTATACGACCCGATGACGAACTGAATTGTATGAGGGAGTTCCTGCACAGTGACAAATCTCATCGGAAGGTCGATTGCATACGCCTTGTATGGAGAATTCCCTTTCTTGGTTGACCCTCCGAATCCCTTTTCGTTCTGCTCAATCTCAACGGGTCTACCGTCAAAGAGCATCTGAAGACCAAAGAGAGTGTTGTCGTCAGGTACGTCCACCCCGATGAAGATCTTTCCTGCCGTGGTTGATGTAATGCTCTGGATGTCCGTGGTTACTTCTGGTTTTGGCCGGTATCCGGCTTCCTGTTCTGAAAGCTCGATACCTACGATTTTGATACTCATGCTGGTTGTGCCTCCGAGGAAACGGGTGAGGGAATTAATTGGATTGGTTGTTCGACTGGCTGTACTTCGTCTGGCATCCGTTTCCCGCCTATTGGAAGAGGCAGAGGCACTTCTGGTCGGTTGTAAATTTGTTTTCCTGTAATTGCCTCAACTGCAGTTAGGTGAGAAACGATTGCATCTGCTGCGAAGGTTTTGAACTGCTCACCCTCCTCGATAGTCAGTTTACCGTCTGCCATACTCCTGATGTAGAAGTCGGTCGCGACTGCCTCTTTCCGGGCAACTTTCACGATGGCGTTCAGCTGATCGTTACGGGTATTCAGGTTGTCCAGGAGGTCCCAGCGGGTGAGAACTCCCCATACGGCTGCTCCGACAGTGGTCAGAGCCAGAATAATAGATGTTAATTCCATGATGTTACGCCTCCTCTGTGGCATTTGCCACTTCATCGGTTGTGGTTACGTTCGCGGTTTGGTTTGCAGTCTGGTTGAAAGGGTCAGAAAAGTCGGAGAAGGACCAGTCCACAGATCCTCTGATTCCTCCGGTCATGTTCGAGGCCCCAAAGACCGTCCTGTGCATGTGAGTGTCGAAGTTCAAAGTATTGGAATCCTTGTCCAGACCTGATGATGCTTCAGCCAGGAGATCTCCATTGAACATTCCCCTGCCTTCAAACCGTGCATTAAGTGCGAAGTCCTCACCGCTGTTGAACTTGTCAGACTGATACCTGCCGTTCGGCCCCTGGGCTCCGGTCATGACTACTTCCCACTGGTCCAGCGGTGTTGACCCGGTTGCAGAAACATCTCCTGATACCCCGAGGTCTCCAGCTGAACAGATGAGTTCTGATTCGTTCGGTTGAGTTGTGCCAGAATAGAGCGTGTCCCAGACTGCCATTCCACCAGTGGCAATGAGGCCGCTCGTTTGTCTGAACTCCGGGCCTAACGAAGTGAGAGAAGAGTATTCAGAATTGCCCGGACCGGTTACCCCTTGCTGGGCTGCTGATCCTTCGTGATAATAGCCGTCACCACCGAATACCGGCCATAGACTATCTCCGTCCACCCACTGGTGTTCATTGTTGATGTGGATACCCCCGGTTGAGATGAGGTACTCATCACCCGAAAAGGCAGCATCGGTAGGAACTATGAGGCAGGCCATCAACATAATTCCCGCAGACCCCCCAATCAGGACACAAATAATCGCGAGTATTTTTGAATAAAATTCGAGCGTCATTTCTTACCGAACGGACAAATCCGCCTCAACCGTTTGTATGCACGCCGGACTGCCGATTCATACCTGAACTCAGTTAGCCGTTCGGCAGAAGTTTGTTCAGCCCAGATGTCACGAGGGGCTTGGTCCCCGGAATCTGTAATAAGTAATAAAAAAGGGTTGAATAAAGCAGAACCCTGAACCCCTAACATAGGGGTTTATTGAACGGGCTTTAAATTGAGTTTTTTGAGAGAAGAAGAAGAGATATAAACGATTATATTTAACATATATATGGATTGATGTATCTCT
>DATMXW010000003.1:0-3025 GCA_035561295.1 Methanospirillum sp.
CCATTAGATCAATCTCTTATACAGGTGATTGCACAGAATTACTGAAGACGCGCAAAATTTACATTCTTTTATGATTAAACTCGTAGAACCGATGCGAGTATCTGTACAGAAAGTACATTATAGTATCTCATCCATCGGATAGGATCTTAAGGAATAAGGGGGACGATGATAGCACTTCGATTTTACCGGATATATGATATTGGTCGCGAAATCGATCTCACAAAGCTGGAGAAAGCCCTTGCAAGGAGTTATTTTACTGCCAGAGCAAGTTTTCAGCGTGTAAATCCTAAATCAATCATGATGGAAGAGCCACCGCTGATGCTGAAACTGCACCCGGTGAGTATCGAGCGGGATGGAAAAAAATTAGATCTTAACGTTATAGCCCGAGTATATGATATCGGGGCGATAAGTCTCTGTTTTGCGTACGAAAATCACGAAATAACTTCAAATCACCTTCTAGATTATGCGCTACTATTTCCCAGACAGGAAGGCCTATCAGATCTTTTTCTTTCATACCTAAAAAATCTAAAAGAGATTCTTAATCCATATCTTACCGACTTTTCAATTGAATCGGAATTCTCAGAAGACTATACAATTTATGTTACTGACCGCATCGATGAAACTATTGACACGGCAGCACTTCTCTTTGGTGAACGAACGAATTTTTCACTTCAGATGAAGGAAGAAATTGCGAAGAACACTCTCAGTTACACTTCTGATGATATTGCAATCCTCTCTTGGGATTCAGCACTCCTCTGCAACCCAGAAAACCCAACAGATCTTATTGAACTCATAGAATTTGCCAGTGTGCAAGTGCTCGAACTTCGATACTATGACCGGGTTCTGACCCGACAGATGGAAAAGATGTATGATGATATCGAACATGCTGACCACATGCCCGGTTTTGTAAGGATGCGTAAGTATCATGCGATAATGACCCGGCTCATGGAGACGTATGCAGAAATCTCTGAGATAACAGAAAAAATAAACAATCTAATAAAAGTCACTGAAGATGTTTACTACGCAAGGGTCTATGCTATGGTTCTAAAAGTGATGCGAAGCAGTCAGTGGAGTGAGAGTGTAAGTAGGAAGATTGAGGTCATAAATGAGAACTATTCAATGCTTTCAGAAGAGGTCAGGATTCAGCATTCAAATTTCCTTGAATGGGTCATAATCGTTCTGATTGCCATGGAATTCATCCTTGCAATTTGGCAGAGTGTATTCTGAAAGTTACGACGATGTGAAACCAAATTATATGCATTCTATTAATGAGCAGGTAATTCAGGCTAAAAATCTCTATAAATCATATGGCTCCCTGGTAGCGGTTGATGGAGTCAGTTTTTCAGTAAAAAAAGGGGAGTTATTCGGATTCCTGGGTCCAAACGGGGCAGGAAAGACAACAACGATGAAGATGTGTCAATGTGTATCACCCCGAACTGCAGGTACTCTTTCGATATTCTCTTTGGATCCTGAAAAGAATGGAAGGGATATCCGGAGTCGAATTGGGGTTGTTCCTCAGGAGACGAATCTTGATCCTGATTTGACAGTATCAGAAAACCTTCTGGTATTCGCTTCATATTTTGATATTTCCAGAGGAGATGCCCAAATTCGAATAGATGAACTCCTTAATTTTTTTCAGCTGACGACCAAACGCAATACGCTTATTGAACAACTATCTGGAGGAATGAAACGACGATTATTGCTAGCCAGAGCAATGATCAACCAACCTGATCTACTCATCCTCGATGAACCTACTATCGGCCTGGACCCCCAGGCTCGGCACCATATCTGGGAACGACTTCTTTTGATTCGTGCTCAGGGCCGAACAATCGTCCTAACTACTCATTACCTTGATGAAGCGGCCCGTCTGTGTGACCGTCTGGTAATTATGGATCAAGGAAAGATTCTGGAAGAAGGGTCTCCCCGGGATCTTATCAATAAACATATCAATATGGATATTGTTGAGGTAGATAATACACCTGAGGTGAACAGATGCCTTGATGCTGCCAGGATCGCATTTGAAATTGGAGGTGAAACTGTTCAGGTGAGAACAAAAAATACCCGTGAAGTAGCTGACAGACTGCTTTCAGAATGTCCTGGAGTCAGAGTTATTACCAGGCCGGCAACTCTTGAGGATGTATTTCTTATGCTGACCGGAAGGAGGCTCCGGGAATGACCAATATTTATAATGGTAGGATACCAATCCTGCTCACGGGAGCATATCGGATATGGGCAAGAAACATGCTGGTATTTTGCAAGAATATCAGAGTCAATTCACTCCCCCCATTTGTTGAACCGCTGCTATATCTTGGAGCGATAGGATTTGGAATCGGGACATATGTCGGTGAAGTAGATGGCATCCCTTTTGTCAGGTTTATTGCCCCCGCAATTCTTGCAGCATCTGTTATGAATGCCTCTTTTTTTGAATGTGCATATGGAACCTATGTAAGGATGTACTATCAGAAGGCATTTGATGCAATAATGGCTACACCCCTGACAATCCGTGAGATAATCATCGGTGAGATTCTCTGGGGGGCTACTAGGGGATTAATTTCATCGGCTGCAATCCTTTTGGTTCTCTCCATTCTCGGGCTTGCAGATCTTCCTTCTAGTCTGCTGGTACTACCACTATCATTTCTGGCCGGGTTTCTTTTTGCTGCTATTGCTGCGTGCTTCTCATCAGTAACTCCATCCATAGATGCCCTGAGTTACCCCAGCCTGTTATACATAGCTCCTATGTTTCTCTTCTCTGGAACATTCTTTCCCCTAGCCCTCCTTCCTGAACCTTTACAGATATTTGCGTTTATTGCACTCCCACTGACCCATGTCGTTGCGCTGACGAGAGGCATCATGGTTGGAACAGCAATTCCATTCTGGCCAATACACCTTATCTGGATAATTGGAGGAATAATAATTGCCACGGCTTTAGCAGTCAGACTCTATGAACAAAGACTTATAGTTTAAGGCAATTCTTACAATACCAATATTTTATCGGAAACCTTCATGACTGGCTTCGGGTTTACAC
>DATMXW010000004.1:0-9454 GCA_035561295.1 Methanospirillum sp.
ACCTGAACTACGGAGTTTTGTACACTACTCTACTAAAAACCGGCGACCGGCGAACAGGTCACCCATACCCAATGCTGCTACTTGCTTCTTCAGATCAGTCGTAACATTCACAAAGAAGACCTCAATCTCTTTACCCAAATCAACCTCTAATTTCTCCACTCTGGCTAATTTTTTGAGAAATACGGACTCGGGCAGTGTCACATCTTTAGATTTTGATGAATTAATCATCCAGCGAAGAGCGGAAAGCAGTCGATATGCTAGAGTACAAACAAAAATTATCGCCTTAACTCTTGATTCCAGCCTATGGCGGATCGGTTTAAGGTCTTCATCAGTCTTAATTGTCCTGAATGCCTTCTCAATGAAGTCTTTTTCAAGATACATCCTGACGACCTCCTGAGCTGAATAGGTGGTATCAGATGAGTATAACAGAAACTTTCCATCCATGGATTTTGCTTCAGCAATCCTCTTTTCATTAACTGACCATGAAAAGTCCGCAATTTTCTCGTCTTCCGGGTATTCGATAATAAAAAACCGTTTCCACCCATTCAGAATTCCTTTCACTGCTAATTTCAAATTTTGCTGCGAATTGAAATGTAATTCAGATTTCAAATGAGCTAACTCTTGAGATATTACATAAATGGCTTTATTTCTTCGGATGAGAGATTTCGTTGCTTTTGTCACATTCCTGTATGCGACAGTTTCTCGCATTTGCCCATATAATTTAGCCTGAATTTTACATGCATACAATTCCCCAGTATTTTTGCAAGGAACCAGAAAATCAGGGTTCTCCGGAATTTCCGTTGAAATTATGATCTCTTTTGCTTCGTCTGATATTTTTGGAACACCGCAAATTATCTTCCAACCCATATTTTCAAGAGCGTTTACTGTTTTGTTTGAGGTGTTCCCCCGGTCCCAGATAATTGTTCCATCCTGAATCGAAAAATCAGATAAACGAGGAATAACATGCTGCATAGTTGTCATTGACGTATGATTTCCAGGATGTATCATATGAGCCAGTGGCTGATTATCATGTTTCGAGACTAAAAGGGAGAGATTAAACTGCTGTTGCCTCCAATTCTCAGCGTTATGTCCTTTTTCAGCAAGTGGACAGGTATTCCCGTACGTAATCATGGAGGTCATATCATAGGCCAGAAATTCTCTCTCATTCTTTGGTAATGGGTTTTGATTGCGCCAAATTGCATAGAGAGATTCATCAATTGCTTTAGTATTGTCCATAATTCTGCCCGATGCTGGATCTTCGTAACAAATGCAGTCAAGAGCTGCAAAAAAGGCATCTCTGTCGACTCCTTTCGAAGATAATTGTGAAATTTCCGGGAGAGATGTTCCATCGATCCAGTCTTCAAGTTGGGTAGCACTTTCCGGGTCCAGAACCCGGTTAATCGCCCAGAGCGTAAGCAGTTTTCCGGGGCTGTTAGCTTTCCTCCTTCCTTTTAGGCCACAAATCCGGTCAATAGTCCCGACCATTTGCATTTTGCTTGCAATTGACCACAGGACGGTTACATCACCTGCTCGAACTGAGCGATCGGGGGGTTTCCAAGCCATCACCGTCTTTTTGGGTAATGGGACTTTTTCCTGTTCACTTTCAACACCCAGATACCTGATGAATTCACTTCGGACTATCTTTCCTTCCCTTACGCTCCGGTATTCGCACAGGTAAATTTTGTTCCCTTTTTTCATGCGTCGAATCCAGGTCATTGTAGTGTATATTTAACACCACAACTAAATAAATTTTCCTGCACTAGGGAGGAGATTTACAAAAAATAAAGCCAAATTGGGGAGTTCAAAAAATGAGCGCCGTTAGTAGTGTACCCTATCTCCTTAAATCAGGTATAGAATGCGCCTGCCCGGATCAAAATCAGGAAGAGTTTTAGACGAGACCGTAGCTTCTGAGCAGAGCAGTTGGTGCTCATTCATGATCCCATATGCAGCAGTCAAATACCCATATGTATGAGGTACTTCGGGAATGGACGCAATTCCTTCCTCATTGCCATATCCATCCGGAGCACCAGGTATCGTACTTTTATCTGCCCCCGGAAATATTGCACCAGCTTTAGCATCAAAGTGAACCACTCGAACTGAACCGGGGGGATGATCAGCCGGGGGAGTATATACAAGACGGGTAAATTCTTCAGATGACTCATTTCCAACAACTCCCGGACCATTTCCATCATTGGTATGACCCACAACCATTGACCCCTCGGTATTTGCTCCGGGGGTGATAACAAAAATACTGCATGCCGTTGAGAGCTCCACACCTGAAATGAGGATGAACAGGGTTACAACCATCAGGAGCCTCAGGAGAGGGAGACAGAAGGTCTTCATAATTCGGTATGAGATCATCTGTTCGTCAGGATATTAAAGAGAGGATACCGTGAATATTATTGATACGCAGGACTGACCAGTCCGTTTTGATCCATTCAACAGGTGAAAACGAATCAAAAATCCCCGATATTGGCGCTAACTCAGAGCACCAGAATAAAATCAACACACTTATATCCAGACTATCCCAAAGAATCTTACAGACACCCTTATCACCCACTTTCGATTATCAGATTCGCACAAGCCTTTCTGGAATATCCATGCCCGGCAGACAGCCTAAACCCATCAAACCGATCACGCATCATCAGGTATCATCAGACAACAAGGGTGGGAATGACCACCAGATACGAGACAAAACTGAGGATAAAACAGCCAGAACACCAGTACATTCCCTGAAAGCGGGAGAAACCCTTGTCGATCTGATTCACGAGCTCAGAGTGCACCAGATAGAAATTGAATTGCAGAACGAAGAGCTGAAAAATGCATATATTCTTCTGGAGGAGTCACGTGACCGATACCAGAAGCTCTATGATCTCGCTCCGGTTGGATACTTCACCCTGACCGAAAAGGCCCTTATATCTGAGGTGAACCAGACGGGTGCATCCATGATCGGGGTGGAAAGACACCGGCTGAAAAGGTCTCGATTCAGGAGATTTATCTCCCCAGACCAGCACGACCGCTGGGATCACTTCTTCCTGGATCTGCTGCACAATGGCAGAGGGACACTTGATGAGATTAAGGCCATCAGGAAGGATGGATCTATTATCATTGTCAGAATAGTAGGGGGAATTTTGGAAAATGCTGAAAATGCATCATCAATACATCTGGTTGTCAGTGATATTTCCGAACTTCACAAAAGAAGCGAGCAGGTCAAAATCCTGGCTGAACTGACTGATGATGCACCGGCATCCATTACTATCCATGACTTTGAAGGAAAGTTTCTCTATATTAATCAGAGAACATTGGATCTTCACGGATTTAACAGGGAAGAATTCCTTGGAAAGACGCTTCATGAAATCGATGTTCCTGGAAGTGAGCAACTCATAGTGCCCCGAATGAATCAACTCAAAAAAACCTGCGAAGTCTCATTTAACGTTGAACATTTTAGAAAAGATGGATCAACCCTGCCTCTTCATGTGAGTTGTAAGAGGCGGATGTGGGAGGGAAAACCGGTCATCCTCAGTATCGCCACTGAATATCCAGGTCAGAGAGAGAGAGGAGAAGGATTGAGATCATCCAAGGCAAGCTATGATCAGATCAGTCGGATGGTTCACCAGGGAATCCGAGATCATTTATCATCGTTCATTCCCCCCGTTATGGTGGAAAAGAATCGGATTCATGGCAGGAAAAATGATTCATTATCTGACAAGATGAACAACCGGATACGGTTCATGAGCCTTGCCCATGATATTCTCAGTCGAATTGATACCCCGGATAAGGTGGATCTCGATACCTATCTCAATGCTCTGGCTCCCCATATGATCTCAACCAGTGAAGAGAATATCGGTATAATCCTGACAGTACATGCCCCCGGAGTTGAGATGAATTCTGGTGCTGCTGCCATGTGCGGCGTGATAATCTACGACCTGGTCACTCTCGCAATACAATGTGCATTTCCAGATTCCGAAAAAAACGGATGCGACTCCGATACCATTACTGTTGAGGTCGCTCTGAAAGACACAGAATATATTATCTCAGTTCAGGACAATGGAGTCAGCCTTTCAAGTAAAGGGGGGAGAAAATTGGTTCGTACCCGGGCGTTATCACGGGTGGGCCAGGTTATCGATGAGCACTTTGGAGGGAGTTTAGAATATTCTACTCTGGAAGATAGGGGGACAGTCTGTATCGTCAGGTTCAAAAGGGTATGAGATGAGGCAGTTAAAGACTCACTTCGCAATTAATCGCTTCAGAGGACCAACAGATCTGCCTTAATTAAACAATCATGATGTACCCAGATCATGCTGATGATAACATGCCCTGGTTCACTATCTCCGGGGTTCTATCGTCTATAACAAACCCTTTATACAGACAGAAGAAGAAATTTCTTTGAGTCCTGAAATGACCAGTACCTGACTTCTGAAAAGACTGATTTAATAACAGCCCATCAGGAGCACAGGTTCTCTGGATCGATTCACGGAAGGAACACTATGTCAGATCAGATCATCACGAAACCAATTTATCTCCTGGCTCTATTCTGCCTGTGTGGATTGATCAGCCTGATCTCTCCCGCATCGGCGACTATCTTTCAATTAGATGGAGCAGTTATTGAAGAAACAGACCTCTATGCCCTGACAAACAGTTCAGGTGAATCAGTGAATATGAGTGATCCCATTATATTCTTCTATGATCCTGATTGTGGAGCCTGTGCTGCTGCCCATGAATTCATCAATGGATACCTGGCAGAACATCCTGATCAGGAGATGTCCTTGGTCAACATTGCTGAAGGAGAGGAGCAGATGAGACAGTTTGACGACAATAAAACCAGATTCAACCGAGAAGGAGTATCGGTTCCCGTTCTTTACATCGGCCCGGTCGCACTCGAAGGATCCGGGACCATCAAGACACATACAGCAGAGACCATAGCCTGGTACCTGTCGCTTCAGAAGAAAAACTCATAACATTTCCCTTTTTAAGGTACTTTACCAAGAGTCCTTCATGCTGATCCATGCAGCATAGTTTGTATGGATAAATATCCGGAATGTACTGGCAATAAGAATAAACGAATACAAAAAAGGTTTAGTAGCGTCGGCCACCGCCGCCGCCACCGCCATAGCCGCCGCGTCCACTGTCCCTGCCACCACTGCTGCCACCAAAATCACGTCTTGGCTGCATCGGGCGTGCCTCGTCGATCCGGAGGGTGCGGCCTTCGAATTCGGTCTGGTTAAGGGCATCCATTGCTGCCTGGGCCTCTTCTGAGGTACCCATCTCAACAAATGCGAATCCCTTCTGCTCGATAACTTTTACACTTGCAACATCGCCGTACTGAGAGAATAAATCTCTGAGCTGGCTTTCGTTAACGGAGTACGTCAGGTTACCAACGTACAGTCTCTTTCCTTCCATAAGAACTCTCAAGATTGCATAACGCAATGGCCACAGAGATAGGATCTACGAGGCAGTATTACCGAGAATAGGGTACATAGTATCTGCGGATGGCAGGAATCTAGTATCTATTGTCAGGATTACCCTTGCGTCTGCATACACATATAGACTGATTGATCTTATATACCTTCCTTAACAGGAAATGGTACAAACAGGACCATATAATACCTGCACAGACCCTTGGTTCTCGATTGATCCCCTGCCTTCACGAACAATACCCAAGATCATTCATAAATCCCCCTATTTTGATGATGATACCCATGGGTATTTCTATTATCTCCCCCAATAAGGGATTATACAATCGACGGGAGATTCCTTCCATGGAAAATATAGCGATACTATGGGCATTTCTCATCTCAATACTCATCTGTTGCACCACAGGATTTACTGACGGGACCATAGTATCTGCTGATTCACCTCATGAGCCCATCCGGGTCGTTATCGATAATGCATACCCCCCATTCTCATTTCTTGATCAATCAGGAAACCTTCAGGGAATAACGATTGATCAATGGAGACTCTGGGAGAATAAGACAAATGTTCCGGTTCACATAACCGGCCTTTCCTGGGGGGAGGCTTTAGCCCGCATGAAGGCGGGTGAGTTCGATGTCATCGACACCATCTTTTATACAAAAGAACGTGCTGCCCTCTATGATTTTACTCCCCCCTATGCAGATCTTGAGGTTCCCATATTCTATAACAACAATATTTCTGGAATCGCAGGTCCAACGTCTCTGGGTGGATTTGTGGTTGCTGCAAAATCAGGCGATGCTGCAGTAGATTATCTGAAAAGTCATGGGGTGACCCTTATTAGAGAATACCCGGACTATGAGTCCATCATCAGAAGTGCACAGGAAGGTGATGTAGTAGTCTTCTGCATTGACAAACCGCCTGCCCAATACTTTATGTACAAATATGGAATCGCACGTGACTTTCAGTCTACAAATTCCCTATATACCGGGCAATTTCATCGGGCTGTCCATAAAGGGAGCCCCCTGCTCAATCTCATCAATGAGGGATTTTCAACGATAACTCCTGAAGAGTTGCGAACCATCGATGAGAAATGGTATGGGAAGAGTGAAAGACCAGCAGAATATCTGAAGTATCTCGTGCCCGGTGCCATGGCAGCCACTCTGATGATAGCTCTACTGGGCCTCTGGATTTATACACTCCGTATCACGGTCAGGAAAAGAACCGACGAACTGCAGAGAGAACTATCAGTACGAAAGAGAACAGAAACAGGTCTCGAGCATGCACTCAGAAAACTGAACCTCTTCAACCGGCTCATTCGATCAGAGATAAATGCCAAGGTATTTCTTATTGAAGGATACCATGGTCTTCTCCTTCAGGATTCTCGGGATGTCTTTCATCAGGATATCCTCTCAAAGTGTTCAGCCATAACCAAATCCCTTGAAAACCTTCTTGATTCAGCCCGACGCCTGAGCGATATTGGTGAGCAGGAACAGACATGGAATGATCTCGAGGAAGCATTCATATTTGCCCGTTCTCATCACCCGGTTGAGACAATCACATTTCATCTTGATTTGCAGGGACTCAAGGTCCTTTCAGATCCGGTCTTTGAGTACATCTTCTCGATTCTGATCCACAAATCCTTGATATCAGGTTCTGTAGCAGATACCATCTCCTGTAGTGTTGAACAGAGGAGGGATTCGATTGCCCTGATATATCGGGACAATACATCAGGCACCATACCTGATGATGATGAACAACTCAGTTCCCGACTGACCCGCGATGGAATCGGGAATAACATGCGGGTGATACATGAGATTCTGACCCTTCTTGGGATGGAGTTCATTGATAAGAGTGATGAGACCGGAGGCTGGTATGAGATACTTATTCCAGGAACGAACGCCAGATTAGAGTCTTCCTGAATAAAAAAGGGGGTGATCTGTGATCGTTATACTCAGTTTCCTGAGGGGTATCAAGGCTTTCTCCCGATAAGACCTTTCAGAGGAATATTTATTCTAAATATTAGCGAGATTTACCATTGGAGGGTTAAGGGCTCTCATTCAATTATCAGTACCATGATTCTTGATCACCACCCCACCGAGAAACCCACTGGCAATCTCCCGGATCATCTTTTTCCCCGTACTTCACAAGGATGTAAATCGTCATGTTCCCGGATACGAATCCTGAAGATCTCATCGTGCTGTTCCCAACCATGTGAAATCCAAAGGACATCATACCCGAGCCATTCACATCCATTCCGCCGGTAAGACCAGGACCGGCCACCCGTGATGTTGTATACCGTCCTTTGCTGAGTATCCCCATTGAATAGAGTTCAGATTCCGGCTCCCGGTTCAGAACATACTTCGTGAACACACAGGCGATGGTGTCAGGAAGAGGAGTAACACCCCTATCAGAAATAAGGATAGATCCGAACTTGTTACAGAGATATCGGCATCAAGAGAATCATCTCCAGTCATAGACCGCGTGATCTCGGAAGCATATCTTCATTGTCGGTCTGCCCCGAACTCGTAAGCAGGAACGATCCATCGGTGGTGAATAGTAGAAACCTAATCAGCAGCACCGAACAAACCGGCGAGAACCAGGAGCAAACCCCCGGAGACAAATAATTTCCAATTCATTTTCCCGCCTCGGTTGGAATAAGAAAAAGGATTATGCAAGAATACCACTGTTGTCAAGCATCGGCCCAGGTTTCGATAGCAGTGACGATAGCATCTGCTTCGTAGCTGGAGACAGTGATAGAATCACGTTTTACCGAATGGGATATTTTTCCCCATTCGGGTGATTGCACTTGATCTAAAGGCTGACCCCATCCTCTGAACTGTCATGGGATGGAGTACCCCCATTGCCGTGTTGAGGGCAACGGTCCCGAGGATGGTACTGATATCAGTGTTGAATCCTGCCGAGGTATTGGCAGTGACACTGATCTGCCCGACCGTCTTGGCCAGGGCGTTTTCATAGACCACTATCCCGGAATACCGCTCGGTTCCTTTCAGACAACCGTCAATAGTTGTTCCGTTTGAGACATAATCCACACAACCACAGGGGTTATCGGTGATAATGTCAGTGATGAGATTCTGAAACACCGTCATACTTTCCAGCGGAGCGGTGAGCATCCGCATATCAAGGAAATCGCTGGCAGGTATACGTGGGTAGCAAAAAATGTTCATTCTGGAAGATAAATTATTAATTTTGCGAGGGATGGCTTTTTAACCAATTATTCATCAGTATGTTCAACCTGACTGACATAGTCCAGATACAGAGCGATTGTAGATTTATGTTTCCGGTTAGCTGGTTTATACCCTAATCGCTTATAAAATGATTGAGCATCAGGCTTTGAATCAACCATTATCATCCTACATCCAGATACCTCCGATAGCCGAAGAGCGACAGCAGTCAACCAGGTAAGCATAAATTGCCCTATCCCACGTTTCTGGTACCCCTGATGTTTCGTCAATCTCGAATTTTTTATACCTTATATCCAGGCTGTCCATATTCAAGATATAGAACCCGAATTTCAATACAATCATTAAGCAGCGTGAAACAGCCCACAATGACAGAACATGCAAACACCAGATGGGTTGAAGCGATACGATTATTCTGATAAACGACGTCATCTTCGAGCAAAAACTCATACAAATCAGTATTGCATCATCGGAATGTAGAGAGATCACAATCCGATGTCAACCTTTTATTGCCAGGATGGATAAAAAATAGAAGGATATATCACAGTTCAATAGAATGTGCCAAGGTCTTGGCATACTTAATTACCTGCATTCCAGCGTGAGTACAGGTTGGATGCTTGATATACTGCATGAATGCCTCGACATCCTCACCTTAAAGAATGAGTCCGAGATCAATTGGTTCTGCCATTATGTTCCCTCATATAACTCTACAATGTCATGTTTGAAGCGTTCATTAATCTGATCACTACCTATTTGAGATCAATATCACGGATGTGCATATGACTTTCACAAAAAACTGTTATTGTAATGAAACAAATGCAAAAATCATGCGAGAGAGGGTG
>DATMXW010000005.1:0-5618 GCA_035561295.1 Methanospirillum sp.
AATACATTCAGTTCAGATATTTCAGAGGGGACTTCAGAGTTTCGGGTAAATGGCCATAACCTGGGTGATCTTGTTCCGTTAGCATCAGGATCTCCTGTTTCTTGTGAAATCCTCCGAAAAGGAATTTTTCAGGCATTGCTCAGAAACATCTGATCATTTTTTGCTTTTATTCAGAATACTTATCTGATCTGATCTCACATTCTGATTCATACGGAGATCTTTTCATGAATACTAAGATGCTTTCTGAGCGGGATGGGTACGAATTATTGAATCGTCATGGGATTCCGGTTCCAAAGTATCGGTTTGTAACTACTCATCAGGATGCTGCCGCCGCAGCTGCTGATATCGGATACCCTGTCGTCGTTAAGGTAGTGTCCCCTCATATAGTCCATAAGACCGATGCAGGGGGAGTTGCCCTGCATATCAGCGGACCAGAAATGCTTGCATCAACATTAATCACGATGGATGGGAAGATTGCTGCATTTGATTCAGGGGCAATAATTGAAGGATATCTTATTGAAGAGGAGGCACGACCAGGAACCGAACTCCTGATTGGGGGGAAATCAGATCCGACTTTTGGTAAGGTACTTACCGTTGGTATGGGGGGTATTCTGGTCGAACTACTCCATGATTTTGCGATGCGAGTCCTCCCTGTGGATGAGCAGGAACTGAGACTCATGATACGGGAGATTACCGGCTATCATCTGATTGCCGGTTACCGGGGTCACAAGCCTCTGGATGAACGTCTTTTGATATCTCTTCTGATGAAAATATCAACACTCTTTATTGAAGATCCTCATCTGGTCGAATTTGACATTAATCCCCTCATCCTTTATGAAGAAGGAGCTTGTGCGGTTGATGCTCGAATATTTATTGCCCCTGACTCTGAGATATCAGGTATCCCGATACCTAATCTTCCGGATATTCCAGATATTCTCCATCCGGCATCAATTGCAGTTGCAGGTGCCTCCAGGACTCCAGGGAAGGTCGGGTATGCAGTGTTTCGCAACCTGCTTAACTTTCAGGGGAGTCTGTATCCGGTAAACCCCCATACAGAAGATATCCTTGGAAAAAAAGTGTTTCCAACCATCACTTTAATTCCTGATCCTGTTGAGATGGTTGTCATTGCAACACCCGCAGAATTTGTCCCGGGAATAGTGAAACAAGCCGGAGAAAAAGGGGTAAAATCAGCAGTGATCCTTTCTGCCGGATTTCGGGAGACCGGAGAGGCCGGGAAGATTCTTGAAGATGAACTCCTCTCCGTGGCCCGGGAAGGCGGGGTTCGAATCGTCGGACCCAACTGCCTGGGGGTGGTTATTCCCCCTCTGGATTTAAATGCAACCTTTGATGTACAGTCGCCCCTTTCAGGGCATATTGGCTTCATCTCTCAGAGCGGGGCAATTATTACTACTGTACTGGACTGGTCGATATCACGGAGAATTGGCTTTTCTGCAGTTATCAGTGTAGGAAACCAGACTGACTTGGGATTTCTGGAATATCTCCAGGTACTGGATCTGGATCCACACACGTATGCAATCATTCTGTACGTAGAGGAAATCCGCGATGGCCCTGCATTTCTTGCGTATGCCGCAAAAATGCGTGGGAGAAAGCCAATTATTGCTCTGAAATCCGGCTCATCTGTCAGAGGCAGGGAGGCAGCTTCGTCTCACACCGGATCCTTGGCCGGTAGTTATGAGACATACATAGCGGCTTTCAGGCAGAGCGGGATCATTCCTGCATTTTCACTCGCTGAAGCATTTGATATCGCCCGTCTGGTAGTATCAGAAGGATTTCCCCGGGGTAAAAGGACGGTTATTCTGACTAACGCCGGTGGTTTTGGCGTCCTTGCATCTGATTATGCAGAGATTCACGGCATGGAGATGATTACTCTCCCCGATGCAGTCATTGAAGAACTTGATAAGATCCTTCCAGAATCATGGCCGCACAAAAATCCGGTTGATCTCCTTGGTGACAGTAATGCTGCGCGATTTGCCAGAGTTTTTGACGTAATGATAAAGTATCAGCATCTGTGGGATATTGCAGTTGTGATAACTGCTCCGGTAGCACTTATGGATCCAAAAAACCTTGCCCATGAGATGATTCGGCTATCCCGGTTTACCAGATCCATGGTTGTTGGCTGCCTTCTGGGGGGTGACTCTATGAAGTCTGCGATTGATATGCTCGGGGGTGCACATATCCCCAATTATCAGGATCTGCAGGATGCCTTCAGGACAGTGGGAGCTATCCTTGAATCCGGAACAATAAGCGGTGGTGAAGAACAGCAATAATTTAGGGGGATAAGGTCCAAGGGCCTTTCTCTATTTAGAGAGACAGACCAAGTTCAGAGGAAAGTTGCTTATATTCAATCTGAATGCGGTCCATAAATGCCTGATACTCATGAGGGCCATATTCATCTGGATCAGACACATTTTTACCGCTCCCATACCGTTCTTCAAGAATTTTTAGGAGCCGCTGTGAAACATCTATTGCACGGTATAAGGAGGCTAATCTCATAACTCTTTCAATTGGAAGACCCGCATGAATTCCGTTTTCGATGATGGTATGAATAACCCTTGCCTTTTCCAGGGAACTGTTGATATAATCGATACACTTTTTTGGGGTGATCGGTTTCATGATATAATCTTCGATATGGTAGGAAAATTGCTCTGCCTCTTTATAGGTCAGGTTTTTCCCGGTCTGCATCACAACCGGAATATTTTGGAGAATGGTATCATTCTTGATGTGATGCAACGTTTCCCATCCATCCATCGGCTCCATCATCATATCAAGAAGAATGAGATCAGGTTTGAAAGCAGAATCTTTCAGAAGGTCCAGACATTCTTTACCACCAAGGACCCCTTCAGTCACAAATCCATATTTCTTGAGGCCGATGACAAAGAGCTCATTGAGAGCCGGCTCATCATCAACGATCAATATTATTGCAGACATGACTTCTCCCTGGTGAGAAATAATTGGACATTCAGATTTATTAACTCTTGGAATTCTGTGAGGTGTAATGATGGTTATGGTGAACCGTCCTTATCCAGAAATGTTTCAAATTGTGCTAATCCTTGATTCATATCCTTCCTCCCGTACCCTATTCGAAAGTGAGGAGAGGTCATTCCGAATACAGATCCGGGAAGGAGTAGCACTCCTGCCTGTTTCCGGACATTGTCACAAAACAAATCCGCATCACCACCACCCGTAAGTCTAGGGAAAGCAGTTGATCCGGCACGGGGGGGGGACCAGGATACCATGCCCCGATGATTGCTGAAGAACTTTTCAAGCAATTTCAGATTTTTTTGGATTATCTCTAGGTTTCTAGAAAGAATCTGCTCCTTCTGCCTCAGTGCTACTGCTGCGAGATACTCTGATGGCGCACTATTACATATGGTGGTATAATCCTTGAAGGCAAGGAATCGTTTTAAAAGGTTTGAATCATGTGATGCTATCCACCCGATCCGAAGTCCTGCAAGACCAAGTGCCTTTGACATAACCCCAATCGAGACACCTGTATCAGTGCAATCAGCCATTGGGGGAAGCATCGCACCATGTTCATGCTCACTTCCCCGATAGACCTCATCTGAAAGTATTCTGATACCATGATCATCAGCGATCTCTCTGATAGTCTGCCATTCAGGTGAGGTAAACTGGTAACCGGTTGGATTATGTGGACTATTTATGATTAGAGCTGTGGTCTTTTTGGTTATCAATTCAGAGAGATCTTCTGGATCTGAGTGCCACGTTCCGTCCTTCTCATACATCTCCCATGGCCTCACTACACATCCCAGGGTACGGGGAATTTCATGCAGTGACTGATAGCAAGGGAACTGAGTTATCACCTCATCTCCGGGTTTGAGAAGGACCTGCATCGTGATAAAAATGGTCTCTTCTGCTCCTGATGTAACCACCACTTCTTGTGAAGATACAGATTCATACCAGTCTGCAATTGCATCACGCAACAGGGGAGATCCTGCAGACTCGGTATATCCTAACCTGAGATCATTAAAACCAGCATGTGATCCTTCCTCAAGTGAAAGCAGCTCATTGATTGAAAGAGTTTCACAATCTGATGTACAGAGAAGATGTGGAGCCGAAAATTCATGCTGTGCAAGATACCGCTCAAGAGCGAAATCCCGAATGTTCATACGTATACAAGAGAATCAGAAATAAAAAAAGCAATGGTTTCTGTCAGGCTGAACTGGTTATTCTTCTCTTCTCCCTCCGTCTGAGTACTTTTATGATCCCGGTCACCAGTACGGCACCGGCAAGTCCATTGTATAACAACCAGATAAGAGGATTTTGAAAGGTAGCACCCATGAGGTTTGCATGTACTATCGCAATAACGAGTGCCGGGTATATAAGGCGATGGACAAATTTCCATTTATTTTGGAATGATAATCGGAGCAAACCCGCAATACATACGAGGTAAATAAGAATGATCGCAATCCGACCTCCATTGGAAAAAAATGCTACAAATGAACTAAAATCCGGAAGGAATATCGTAAGGTTAGATGAAAGGAGGACAACCAGGATTGGATGAAGAGTTATCAGGATTAGACCTGATAGTGCAAAAAAGTGATGGACCGGAAGAAAAGGTCGACCAAAAATCTGCTTCATTTCTGGTTTATAGAGATTGATTATTACTGCGCAGGAAAGTGAAAGAAAACCCAGAAGGCCGGCAAGGCGCAGGAAAGTATACATTATATCTGTGTGAGGGTCTGACAGAAATGTTATTATGATAACCCCCAGATAGCAACTAGAAATACCACAATAAAAGAGATATCGTTTCATTGAGAGTTCCATTCACACTCACTCCATAAGATCGGATATAGGTAGATTATTAAGATGGTACAGAGGGGAGTCACCCCCCAATAATACCATCATTCAGTAAAACCTGAATTATCGTACAGTGACTGATCTGGTATCACTACGCGAAGAACGGTATATCTCATCATTGGCAAAGAATGTTTTAACCCTGTATTTTCCGGTATCATACGGAGTGAATGAGAGCGTGTACTTTCCTACCTCATCAGTATACACAGTACCATAGGTCTTCCAGATAAGTCGATCTTCGTTATCCGGGCAAATTGTGCACCCATACGAGGGAATTGCTACCTGAAAGATAACCGGCCTGTTTGGAACCCCGACCCCGGTACTGTCCCTGACATATCCGCTCATCTCAAGATCGGTTCGTACATCTGCTGGGCCCCCATAAGAATTCAGGGTATTGGTAGTCTTTTTGGTAGTTTCCCTAGGCGTAATTTTTACTTCTGATACTGCACTTGATTCGTCACCATATTTTGCAGAGATTCTCCAGGTTCCGGAGACATCAGCATCAATCGTTTTTACAAATGTACCACTGCGATCTGGTGTTAGCATATAATATGCTTCATTCTGACTTGCCATAGGGGCATTTAAAATCAGGGTCACTGTCCCTGGGGCATTACCTAGGATTGATGGATCTATGAATCCCTCAATCGTAAATGAATCACCAACCTCTACCGATTCTGACGAAGGAGTAATCGTAATCAACGTTGAACTCTGACTTTCGGCAGTAGTGTTAGCCCCGGTAGAAAAAACCGGAACAGAACACATAAACAACAATACAAAAAAAC
>DATMXW010000006.1:0-17510 GCA_035561295.1 Methanospirillum sp.
GATACTCTTTTTCGCAATATACTTTTTATTGAGAAAACAGATCCATTTTTTCATCATATTATCGGTTTTAGCCTTAACCATTAAGGAAGATGTCTCCCTTCTCCTCATCATGCTAACAATCTATGCAATTTATAACAGGATGTACATAACAAGGTCACAAAAAAATGTATTATATCTCCTAGTTGGATTGTATTCTGCGTGGCTGATAATTTCCCTCACATACATTATCCCTCTTTTCAATTATCAAGGATATATTTTTTCATCCAGATATGTGATGGATGATGGGATTGCCTCCCTTGTGACACATAACTACCCCCTCAAAATAATCTATCTTCTTTTGCTTTTTATACCGCTTGGATTCACCCCAATGGCGGCACCAGAATTTTTATTCATATTCTTTCCATCCTTTGCAGAAATCCTATTCCAATCTAATGTCGCTTATAGGATTACAACCCAATATAGTGCTCTCTTAATCCCGATCATTTTTACCTCTGCAATAATGGGAACACAAAAAATAATCCAATTTATTACTGAAAATAGACCATCAGTTAAGAGATATATACTTCCGGGATTAGTTATTTTTGGATTATTGTCTTGTGCGTTATGTACCCCAGCACCAATTTCCCCATATACCCTGTATTATAAATTTTCTCCAAATTCATGCCAATATATCATCGATGAACACACCGGTTTTCTACAGGAGGCAATCTCTATGATTCCAGAGAATGCCTCAATTTCAACACAGAATAATCTCGCAAGCCATTTATCAAAACGGAAAGATGTATTCCTTGAATATAAACCTGAAGTGGAGTATATTTTTATCGACAAGAAAACATCAAATGTTGAGTGGTTAGGGAATTCAGAAATAATTTTCCCAATAGAAAAATATTCCACCCTATATGATATGGACGGAATCTTTCTCTTTAAAATTAGGAATCAGTAATCCGGGTACAGATAAAAAAATCGATACCTCGTTACGCTCTCGTTTTACTTATTCAATATTGTATCAAGGGTACAGTGAATTAATCCTCGTATGAGCGGAACACCAGTCGACCAAGGCTGACTGATTATTCATGGTGATACATCAAGGCCACATCTCATATATAAAAAAGGATTAATATTTAAAAAAAGAATTATCCATCAGCTTTTAACGCTCATAGGGATTACATCTCCCTGATTCATTTGTGCTATGGCATATGCAGTTCTCCCTTCCATCACCGTCACCTGCTGCTCCCATGGTGCATACCCAGGCAGTTCAATCCTGATTGTGTGAACACCAGGTTTGACTTGCGAGATGGTCAACGGAGTGCTCCCTTGGGGAACCCCATCGATGAACGTCACCGCATTTCCCGGCATAGAGGATACCATCACATATCCGTACATTGGCGTCCACCAGGATGGATATAAGGGGGCCGTAACATAGGTCACACCGCCACCTCCAACAACCATGATCTGTTGATTCCAATCCAGGTAGTCTTGAGCGGTGACCCTGAGCGCATGGACACCAGGCGTTACATCAGCGAGCCAGAGCGGCCCGGTTCCGGCAAGCACACCATCAACATACACCGATGATCCAGCAGGATACGTATACACGCTCAGGATCCCATTACTTGTCGGTTTAATCCGCATATCAGCGATAACTTCAGTAGTACGGCCAACACCCACAGGAATATCCCGTGAGTAATCTTCAAATCCGGGTTTGTTCAGACGGAGCTGATACAGCCCTGCCGGAAGATTTTCCATTTTGAATGTCTGAAGGAATTTGGTCTCTCCCTGCAGCTGATTATTGAGATAGACCTGGGATCGGTCAGGCGCATAGGTGATCTTTATTGCTCCACCCGGACCCGATTGGGAAGTAGTGATATATCCGGATTTTGTAACAGAGTTTGATGACAAGGTGTTACTTGCAGTCATCTTAACCGTGAATGTTCCAGGACCGCGGTAGACATGCGAGGGATTTGCAATTGTATCTGTACCCCCATCTCCAAAGTCCCAAGACCACATGGTAGGTCCGCCAGAAGATCGATCACTAAACTGGACCGTTAATGGAGCAGAGCCAGACGTCGGAGTGCCCATAAAGTCTGCAATGATCTGACCGGATGAAGTGACCACAATCAAGCCTTCTTTGACCTTAGTACTTGATCCGCCGGTCTGACTGCTTGCAGTCAGTTTAACGCTATAGGTTCCTGCAGCCATATAGGTGTGGGACGGACTTCCTATCATCGCAGTTCCCCCGTCTCCAAAGTCCCATGACCACATCGTCGGCCCACCGGTAGAGAGATCAGTAAACTGAACCGTGAGCGGAGCGGCACCAGAGGTAGGTGTTGCACTAAAATCAGCCGCAATTCCCCCTGGTGAGGATACGATTATGTATCCCGTTTTGATCTTCTTATTTGAGCCTCCAGTTTGGCTGCTTGCGGTAAGGTTCACTGTGTATGTACCGGCGTTTGTATAGGTGTGGGACGGACTTCCTATCGTCGCAGTTCCCCCGTCACCAAACTCCCAGGACCACATCGTTGGTCCTCCGGTTGACATATCAGTAAACTGAACAGAAAGAGGAGCAGGACCAGAGGTAGGTGTTCCACTGAAGTCTGTAACTATTTGTCCCGGACTGGTAACACCGATATAATTCTCCCGTTTCATGGTGTGACTGCCACCACTATTGGCAACAGTGAGTGTAACAGTGTAACTGCCGGCGGTATTATAGATATGAACTGGGTTTGCCTCACTGGAAACACTTGCATCCCCAAAGTCCCAGTAATACGAGGTGGGCGGTCCGATTGAAAGATCTTTAAACTGAACGCTCAGTGGAGCAGACCCTGAAATCGGAGAGGCTTCAAACATAGCAACCGGTGGCGGGATGTCACCAGTAACAGAAATAAAGTCTTTCTCCGTCTTCGTATCAGATCCTGCAGTATTTGAAGCAGTCAATGCTACGGTGAACACTCCGGCCTGCTGATACGTGTGAGAAGGGTTTGCAACCGTGTCATTGGATCCATCACCAAAGTTCCAGAACCACATCGTGGGTCCACCAGTCGATGAATCAGTGAACTGAACCGTGAGAGGTTTCGGACCACTTCTCTTGTCAACCGAAAAAGCAGCTTTTGGACCGGCTCCACTTCCACTTACCATAATGAGACCTTCTTTGACCTTGGTACTTGAACCTCCGGTCTGACTACTTGCAATCAGTTTAACCGTGTAGGTTCCCGCAGTTGTGTAGGTATGGGATGGATTTCCAATGGCACCAGTTCCACCATCTCCAAAGTCCCAGGACCACATAGTCGGACTCCCTATTGAGAGGTCAGTGAACTGAACAGTCAGGGGAGCAGTACCCGAGGTAGGGGCAGCACTAAAATCTGCAACAACACTACCAGTGGATGAGACCACAATATACCCCTCCTTCTTCGCAGAACCCGTGAGGCCACTCTGGTCTGATGCAATCAAAGTAACCGAATACGTACCAGGATTTGCATACACATGAATCGGATTTTTGATTGAATCGGTTCCACCATCTCCAAACTCCCAGGACCACATTGTCGGGGTTCCGACCGTCAGATCAGTGAACTGGACAGATAATGGAGCATTTCCAGTCAGAGGACTCCCATTAAATTGAACTTGAAGGCCACTACCGGTAACATTGATATAGTTAACTTTCGTCTCAGCATCACTCGCCCCCTTCGCATCAACAACTGTGAGTGTTATCGTATAAGTCCCGGTAGAGGAGAAGATATGAACTGGGCTTTGTGCATCTGATGTCGAACCGTCTCCAAAATCCCAGGTCCACTGAACCGGACTACCTTGAGAGAGATCAGTAAAGGAGACAGATAACGGAGCCTTACCAGTCACCACATCAGACTTAAAATCAGCCACCGGTCCAACCGGGGGGACCCCTCCGGCAGAGAGGTCGAGTTTTTGTGTCTTTCCGGGTTCAAAGGGAACTGTCTGTTCAGCGACAGTACTTCCTATCAAAAACGTGACCACCGCAGCACCTGATTTAAGATCATCATCAGTTGCAGCAACCACCAGCCTTTCATCAAAGATACCGGTATGCCCATATTTTCCGGCTTCATTGAGGCTCAGCTGACCACGCACTTGATCATTAATCTTTGCAACAACTACAGTCCCGATAGGAGCGGGTGTCCCCTGAATCGTAACCCCCCCATAAAATTCGGCTGGCAATGGTGGAACTGCAGATACACTCAGTATGAGAGTGCATAGCAAGATGACCAGCAAAAAAGCTGATCTGAATATTCGAATTCTTTCAGTCATTAGATCCCCATCTCCCATATAAGAAATTCTCAGTAGATACCTCTGAGCTCAGATCGTTTGAATGTTGCTCCAGCCCATAATAATCATTCCGGAAGAATGAGAAATTCACATGTGTACAATGAGCAAAAACGTACTGACCTGAAAGTATCAGCGATATCCTTCAAAATGAGAAAGAATTCGAAAATTAAGGATTTTGTCCTTCAGGGGAGTCAGAGAGAACTTCTGACCTGACAGTCAAAAAAACAGGTCCACGGACATCCACCTTCCGATTATTATCAGTAATATATCGCATCGCATACGGAGCAATCTTCAGGTTGATATCACCAGGTAGACGTGCCATCTTAACCTGATATACGGTCCCCTTGCCGAAACGGGCTGCTACTTCTATCAATGCTGCAGCTCCTGCTGCCACTGCGTCCAGAAATGAGATATTAGCAGCTATGCCCTCTTTTCTGACAACGGCAAACTTTTCAGTATCAGGAACCCCAAGTATCGATCCATCTTTGACATAGATCTCATTTAATCCTGCAGGACCCAGAAGCTTTGCCCCATCTTCAGGTTCTTCAACAAACACCCGGATCAGTTTCCCGAAAAGTTCTCCTTCCCATGCCTGATGAGTGCAGGGACCGCTATCAGATGCGTGAAGTCGGGCTGTTTTTATTATATCCCTGACCATAAGCCGCCCACTCACGGTAGCCGGTTCCTGATCAAGAGATACTGCCCTGGCTATCATATTATCCGAATACACTCTCTGATAAAACTGGGGAAAGCACATCTCCCTGACATCATTCGACCCGGTCGTGATCATTGCTAGTCGTTCAACTCCAAGTCCAAGGTTCATAACCGGAACTCCGATACCATAACTGGAAAGGGCGGCCGGAGAATAGATGCCAAAGGTTGCAACCTCGACCCACCCATGCACCGGATGAGCAGCATATACCTCGGTCTGAGTATCAGGCATATAATACTTAGACCTTTTTTCATCAGGTCTGAATTCAAAGTCAGTATATCCAAAGGCCGAAAGAAGTGCCTGGGCCACCGCTTTGCCATCATCAACCGTAACATCCTCTCCGGCAACGATACAGGAGGCCGAGTGATAACTCATCAGACGATGAGAATCCTCTGCCTGTTCTCTCCTGAAACACCGATCAATTGAGAAGAGTTGAATCGGGTGTGGGGCCTTCTCCCACATTGCCCCAAGGGTCTGAAACCAGCCGCTGGTCATGTGGGATCTGAGGGTCTGTCGGGAAGATTCAGGTTTCAGAGCACGAAACTCAGGAAACACCTGCTCAAGAACCTGGACCACCAGCGCATCATCAGTGCTCAGAACCGCTGCCAGCTCATGCGTGAGTTCATCCCCATCAATCTCAGACTTTTTATATGCATGAAGAGTCTTGCGAAGAGACTCCTCATCCGCATTCGTAATATCCCGTCCAAGAATTGATGCGATCTTTTCAATCTGCTCCTTTCCAATTCCAACATTTGGTCGTGGCAGACCACCAAGGTAGAAGACCCGATCAAGAACAGCCATCGCTTCAGGTCCGAACTGACGATAGACTTCCTGTTCCTCAATGATTACCGGGTTTTCAGCCTCATCAAACCCCATCATGAGATATGTCTCACGGAGTTTGTGAATGGTCTCAAAAACCGGGTGTGCAGTTGCCCGACGGTACATAAGTCGTGGATAGATCCGATCCGCTGAAGGAGGAGTGATCACAGCCGGGCCGGCATGCCATGCAGCCTCAAAATCATCTTTTACCAATTTTTTATACTTATCTGTATCAAACTTCATAACTCATTCATCTCCTATCTTTTCAAGACAGATTACTCGGGAAAGAGAGTTCTCTCCTCTAATCGAATATTCACAGTTCTGAAGCATTTCCTGAGTAAACGTCCTTATCTCTTCAAAAAGTGGCATATGTGCCTGCGTAAGCCTCTTTTGACTATACCCGACATGCATATATGACTTCACTTCCACGAACGATGCACCACTCTCCTGAATGAGTCGTGCGAACCCTGCGGCATCATAATCATTGATCCCCTTAATCAGCGTGATCCTGATGGCAGTTCTCATCCCTTGATCAGATACAGTCCCCAGCGATCGGAGACTCTCCAGGAGACGATCCCAGTAATCTTCCTGAGGTTGTGCAATCTTCAGATATGTTTCCCGATCTGGTGCTGTCAGAGAGACATATTTCTGAAAGGGTCTGCACCGTTTGAGTTCTTCAGGATTTGTTCCATTTGATACCAGGAAGGTGGTGTTCCCATTCTCATTAAGCATCTCAATAAGATCAGAGAGATAGGGGTACAATGTTGGCTCACCTGACAGGGAAATGGCGACCTGATTTGGATGAATCGCCTCATTCCATCGTTCGGGAGAAGTTTTCGGAGAGACTTTCAGCCCAGATACCCCTTTCTTCTGGAGAAAAGGAATTTTTGATATGATCTCCTGCGGAAGTAAATCGCGCTCACCCGAATATTCATGTTCGAAGGATCGCCAGCAGAAGAGGCACCGGTGATTGCATCGAAGTGTTGGTGTCAGTTGGACACACCGGTGACTATCGATACCGTAGAACTGATGCTTATAGCACATCTCTCCGCCGGTCAGGGCCCGTTTACACCACATACATGGCTTGAGAGCTGCAGAAGAGGAGGGGTCAAAGAAGAGGTACCCCATCCCTGATAACGCCTTTTCCGGTGTTCTCTTTGTTCGATCACATCGCGCGGAGCGCATCTATCCCCAGAGTCTCCAGAGCCTCTTTAAGAGTATTCCGTGTCGCATCAACCAGAGTCAGACGTCTGTTTCTAACGTCACCCTGCGCTTTTAAGACCGGTTCGGCATGATAAAAAGAACTGAAGAGATCAGCAAGTTCACGGGCATAAATTGCAAGGAGATGGGGTTTCAACTCATCAACGACCTGGGTCAGGATCTGTGGAAACCTGCCAATATGCTTCGCAAGGGTGATCTCACTCTCACCCTCACATTCATAACAGAAAGGGAATGAGCCAGCCTTATCCAGAATACTACAGGCACGGGCATGCGCATACTGAATATAGGGTCCGCTCTGCTTCTCAAAATCAAGTGCTTCCTTCCAGTCAAAGACCGTACTCTTTTCAGGAATCGTCTTCACGATATCATACCTGATTGCAGCCGCAGCAACCCCTTTGGCAATAGCAGCCCTGGTTGGCTCATCAAGTTCAGGCCGACGGGCAGTAACCTCTTCCATTGCTCGCTGTCCTGCCTCTTCGATCAGCTCATCAGCAGAGACAAAAGTTCCCCGCCTGGTACTCATTGAGCCTTCAGGGAGAGAGACGAACTCAAAGAATACGATTTCTGGAACATTCTTTCCAAGAAGATCCATGGTTGCCCGGAGTTGCCCGCCGATCAATTTATGATCAGCACCCAGTACATCAATCACGCGGTCAAAGTTTTGCCCTTTCCAGATGTGAAATGCGATATCACGTGCTGCATAGACACTGGTTCCATCTGATCTGCGAAGGATGTACTTCTTTTCAAAACCATATGCTGATAAATCAAGACCAAGGGTCTCATCATGGACCGCTTCAGGCATGCGGGAGATATATGCAAGAATTTTGCTGGTATCGCCATTCCTGACAAAATCACTCTCATAGACAAAGCGATCATGTTTTGCATGGAGCGCAGCAAGGGTGTCTTTAAAGCCATCAAGACACCGTTTTACAGGTACCTTAAACCGCTGAATCACAGCCGCATCCCCGGCCTCAACCCGCTGCATCAGGCTATCTATCTCTGCATTGAGACTTTTATCAGACTCGAGCTGACGGTTTGCTTCAATATATACATCAGCGATGAGATGATCCCCCTTGCGCGAGATGGTGAGATCCGCATTCTGCCGCTCAACCCCCCAGGCAACAATCGCAATCTGACGCCCCATATCATTCACATAATACTGGACCTCAACCCGGTATCCTGCCTTTCGAAAGCATCGGGCCAGAGTGTCCCCCAGAATGGTATTTCTGATATGACCTACATGAAGCGGACCGTTTGGATTTGCACTGGTATGCTCAAGAACCACCCTCTCACTCCTCGCAGGAAGGCTGCCATAGCCGGGCATTACTGCCTGTTTAAGTACTCTGCTGGCATACGAGCCTTCAAAGTGAAAGTTAATATAAGGCCCGGTTGCCTGCACCCTGACCCCGGCTTCTGACATAAGCCGATCAGATATTGCACTGACCAGTTCTGTTGCTATCTTCATAGGTGCTTCTTTTCGCTCTTTGGCAAGAGCAAATGCAACGGTAGATGCAAGATCAGCATGTTCACCGCCAAAGACAAGGAGCACATCCTCACGCCCGGTAGCCTCTTTCAGAGTTCTACCAACCAGGTCACATGTTGAGATATACATCAGAACCCCGTCCGATATCTCAAAATTGCAGCAATACCACCAAATGCGGTATAAAGCTGAGAACCTTCCTCGAAATCATCAGAGATTATCTTGACAGAACTGTTACTCTGATCAGCAAGGAGAGTCAGTTCCTCAATGATATCCGTCTCCTCTGACAGGATTAGCGGAGAAGTACAGGTAGGACAGGTGCCAAAATCGAGATCACGAACATTCTTTCCCGGTTCGATCTGAATGGTCTTCTGCTCAGTATACCCGCATGCATCACATTTGATGATTAGTCGGGATTTGCGGAGTCGTTCGGAGAGCAATAAAATGTCAACTGCTCCAAGTTCAAGGTTGGAACGCACACTGAGTTCTCCATATGCTGCCAGCCCGTTGTCTTTAACTAGTTCCTTAAAGAAGCGTTCCATCAGGTGCTTTTCTTCGATGACAGCCTGCCCTTTCAGAACATCTTCAGCTGCATCTACCAGTTCGGGAAGGCCACTCTCATTCGTATAAGCAACATCAAAGAGACCAAGGATCCGCTTTTGTACCTCATGGTGCAGGAACTGCCCTTGTTCAAACTCTTCCTTTGTGGGAGAGGGACCGCCGATCAGAACTCCTTTAAATCGATTAAAGTAGTCTTTTTCACTGAGGAACACATCACTGGAGCGTTCTCCCACTTTTTTGTAAAAATCGTTTATCGCAATAAGACGGAGCCGTTCAAACCGTATACTTGACTGACCTCCTTTCCGCTGTTTTCCAGGAACGGTGGAGGTAGTCCCCCCCATCGGGTCAATCCTGTTCCCTCGCAAAAATCCCCAGTATGCCTCACGACGATCCAGAACCAGAAGGCCATAGACATACTTCTCCTCAAGCATATCGCGGAGGGGTTCGAGTTCAAACTTAGAACTGCACCGGTACAGGTACATGTTCAGGGGCTCAGGAGGGAGAACAACATCACATTCGAGATCCTGACGATCTCCCTGTTTATTCACACTTCCGCAGAAGATGGCCATCCCAAACTCAGGGGGCCGATTATAGTATTTTAGGCGGGCAAGAATTGAAGAGATAGCACTCTGAACATTTGTCCGTGTCTGCTTGGACTTGATGTTCGCGCATTGACCGAACTCATCCCGCAGTTGGGCAGTTACGTCATAGATCTGCTTATCAGGAGGAATATATAATGAAATTAACTCCGTACCGCTGCCTTCCTTAGCCTGCAGCCGCTCAAGCATCTTCTTAAATTCATAGCGCCGCCGTGCGTCATCAAGTTCAACCGCTTCGCTCATGTGACATAACCTGTAGTGTAAGCTGGAATGTATTGCAATGGAAACCACTTAATGGAATTGGTTTTCATACCTTTTTGAAAAGGGATGATGATATCATACCATTGACTTCCTGAAGGAAACCAGAATGATTACCCGATAGTGGAGTAGAACCCTCCGGATAGCAGGCGTGGTGCGCAGATTCGCCTTAAAAGATCCATTTTACACCGCGACATATGGGCGCACCCCCCTGACGGTGCACCAAATCTCTTTTGATCACAAAGGTGGTGCACTTTTTTACTATGAGCGCAAAAATAATGATCCTAACTTTGAGGGATCATGCAACCAATTGAAGAAAAGAGCAGAAACAACATCTTTCTGATTGATGATACAGCAAACCCTGCACCACTTGGCCTTTGTGCTTTTGGTATGACCACCATCCTCTTAAGCCTGCATAATGCCGGCCTGACTCCACTCTCAAGCCCCATCATCGCGATGGCCATCTTTTATGGAGGAATTGCCCAGGTCATTGCCGGAATTCTGGAGTGGAAGAAGAATAACACCTTTGGTATGCTCACGTTTGGCAGCTTCGGATTCTTCTGGATATCATTTGCGTCGATCCTGATGCTCCCCGCCCTTGGGCTTGCTAAAGCCCCGGGTCCGGTAGATCTTGCCGCATTCCTTTCAGTCTGGGGAATTTTCGCGATTGGGTTGTTTGTCTGTACCTTTAAAATGCATAAGATCCTGCAGGTAACCCTCTTTACCGTGGTAGTCCTGGTTATTCTTTTGGTCGTCGCAAATCTTACCGGTAATGCACTGGTCCTCACTTTGGGCGGCATAACCGGACTTATTGCCGGAACTCTTGCATTGTATATCGGTCTTGGCCAGGTTATAAACGAAGTATTTGGGAAGAAGATATTCCCGGTCTAATCTTTTTTATTATCCTCTTCAATCCTACACCATATCTTCATGGTATCTGGTGATCTGATTCAGTATCAGGGAATCAACCTCCCCATTGACACCATGAGTCCCATTAAAACTTGAAAAGTTTGCTGAATCACCAATTCGCTCAGCCAGTTTTTTGCCAGCTTCAAAGGGGATAACTGTGTCTGTAGGAGCATGATAGATATAAGAGGGGCGCGGCCCAATCCCCGGTGCAATTACATCAGGATCTATACTCCACAGAAAACTTCTGGCAGTTCCTTCATACTGATCACCCAGACGATCAAACCCTGACGTTGATATACCTATATATCCGGTGAAATCAGGATCCGTGGCAGCAGCAATCGCAGCATATCGTCCACCATTAGATTCCCCTACCACCCAGACAGGGATATGCCCATACCGTTTATGAAGATAATCCTCTCCTGCAATCAGATCAGAGATTATCAGAAATACCTGTGGCCACTGACCCAGAGTAACTTTTTCATAATCTTGCTCAAGGTTCAGGGGATACCCAGGAGTTTTCCCACCATTTCCCCTGATATCAAGAACAAGGACAGCAATCCCCCGTTCTGCATAGGAGAGCAGATGATCTATATGCCCGGTTGCAGGTACCCCCGCACCAGGTGCCCAGACCGTAGCTGATAGCGGATGGACGGGAGAGACTAGGACTGCAGAGACATCTCCTGCAAACGTGCTCAACGTGAGCTCCTCCACCGTAGCATTCCCTGATGATCGGAGCACCCGTGCTCCAACCGTTGGAGCAGGAACCGTAAAGGTCAGATTTCCCTTATCAGAAATCGTATAGGCGGGCAGAATGACTGGTTCATCTTTTCCTGCACACCCGGCACAGGTCATCAGAATGATCAGTAAGAGAGAGAGACCAATGAGTGTTCTCATCACGGATCCCTCCCAATACACCGGACAATCGCTGCAATAGTCTTTGCATCAACAATCTCACCTTCATGAATTAGTCTGAAGAGATCCTGTACTGGCACTTCGACAAGTTCGATTATCTCGTCATCATCAGGAAGATAAACGTTAGAAGGGGACAGGTTTGTTGCCTCATAGATGAAGATCTTCTCATCGCTGAATCCAGGAGTGGTAAAGATGTATCCGCGTAGAATCATCTCTTTAGCCGCAAATCCTGTCTCCTCGATCAATTCCCGATGAGCGGTTGCCAGGGGATCCTCACCAGGCTCCAGGGTTCCGGCAGGAGCCTCCAGGATATATTGCCCTATTGCAAGACGCCATTGCCGAATCAGGTAGCAGATTCCATCCTTAATCGGGAGTATTACCACTGCGCCATTTGGGTGTACAACCACTGCACGACGCTTCTTTCCATCTGGCAGGGTGAATATACCCTCCTCTATCCGGAGGCGGTTTCCATTGTAGATATCCATCAGCCTCACCGGTAGGGAATCGGATCTTCAAAACCTATGGATAAAAACGCCTCCTTCCTGTAGTGACATGAACCACAGACCCCACAAGCCACATCATTATTTTGATAACATGACCAGGTGTCCTCGTAAGGCACATTGAGCCCCAGGCCTGCCTTTAGGATCTCACTCTTATTTAGCTTGACAAATGGAGATTTAAGCGTAATTCTGGTATCGGGCCGTGTTCCAAGAGCAATAACCTTCTGAAAAGCATCGATAAACTCCGGCCGGCAGTCAGGATACCCGGAGTAATCGGATGCCTGTACACCGATATAAATCGCTTCGGCACCTCTGGATTCGGCAAAACTGGTGGCTATAGAGAGGAGATTTGCATTCCTGAACGGTACATAGGTTTGAGGGATCCCATCTCCTGCCTCTTCATGCGCTTTTACCGCCATCGAACGATCAGTCAGGCTTGATCCACCGACCAGGGTCAGGTAATTCAGATCAACATCCAGAAATTCTATAGCATTCAGATGACGGGCAATCCGCTTCGCGCATTCACGTTCCTTATCCGCAGTCCGCTGACCGTACGAGAAGTGAAGCGCAAGAATATCATATCCTTCATTCTTCGCAAGAAACGCAAGGGTTGAAGAGTCCATTCCCCCTGATAGGAGACAAACCGCTTTTACCATACAATCTGAGGAGATATGGTGATGACAAGAGGTTTCTAATGATGCGATCGGGTTGTCAGGAAATAGTATTGTCAGAGAGAATCAAGGCATACCCCCTATCGGACTCCCACAACCTTATGCAACTGCAACTGAAATCTGACCTTTAATTTATTATCTATAATATATCCGATTAGCCGGTGTTGATCACTGCCAAATACCGGCGACCAGAAGACGGTCCCGCTGACCTGATTATCAATTAAAATCTGATGAGCATAGGCAATATCTTCATCAGTACCAATAACAAATTTGACCGAATCACTGGGGCGGATGCAGGATAACAGGCTAATATCACTTTTTTCTCCGGATGAGGGGCATTTCACATCCATACAGATTGAAGCATATGGCTGAAGAATACGAAAGTCTATCGTCCCATTCGTCTCTATACTGACATCCCGGCCAGAATCATGAAGCATCTGCAAGAGGGAAAAAACTCCCTCGCGCTGCATAAGAGGTTCACCCCCGGTGATACAGACATGATCTGATCCAGACCTGAATACCTCCTCCGCAACTGAAGCTACTGCAATATCCCTGCCGGATTCCACCTCCTGTGCCTGAAGTGTATCGCAGTAAGTACACCGGAGATTGCATCCTGCGCACCTGACAAAGACCGTCGGGTAGCCTGCTGTCAGCCCCTCTCCCTGGATACTGGTAAAGATCTCATCGATCTTCATGAATCAACTCAGCATAACATGAAGGAGATTCCCACACCCGTATCTTTCTAACTACCACATCCCGCCCACAAGGGGCATATCGGCCCTCAATCGCGTCCCTGATAAGGGAGGCCAGGAGTTCGCTTGTCGGATCACCCGGAGTAATAATTACTGGATGAAACTGCTCAACTGCCTGGACCATCGGATCATCCTGATTGAGGATTATCTGGTGATCGTACTGATAGACAACTTCTTTGATCTCACTATAATCAACCAAAATATTTGTCTGTTCATCAGTCCTACCAGTAATCCAGATCTCGACCTTCCACCGGTGACCATGCAGGTTATGACACTTGCCCTGGTAGTGTAGAAGTCGGTGGCTGGCATCGAAGGAGACTTCCTTGTAAAGCCTGATCTGCATATGATAATGTTAGTTGTGAATACAACTATTATATTGCATAAGGGGTAACGTATACAGACAGGTTTCAAAGCCGGCACGGTAATACGCATCGGTCGTGCATTTGGAGAAAACCTCGCCGAAATCCGGCGTTTCATGAGAGATTTTACAGAGTGATGTAATGGGACAGGGAAAATTTGCAGCGCGGAAGTTAAAGCGGGACTGGCATAGGTTCCGCTGGAGCGACCCACATTTCGCCCGCACGGCCGGTGGCCTGAAATTAAAGTCAGATCCTCTTGAGGGCGCGCCCCAGGGTCGAGGCATAGTACTTGAGAAGATTGGTGTTGAAGCCAAGCAGCCGAACTCGGCTATCCGTAAGTGTGTGCGTGTGCAGCTGATTAAGAACGGCCGCCAGGTATCTGCTTTCGCAGTCGGTGACGGGGCTATCAACTATATCGACGAACACGACGAAGTCGAGATCGAAGGCATCGGCGGTCGTCTTGGTCGTTCCATGGGAGATATCCCTGGAGTCAGGTATGTGGTCACCAAGGTGAATAATGTCTGTCTCCATGAACTGGTGATAGGCAGGAAAGAGAAGCCGCGCAGGTGAACGTGATGAGTGAAGAAATAGTCTCGACCCCAGCGCGCCTCCTTTTTAACAAGTGGGATGTGACTGAGGTCAGTATAAAAGATCCCGGGATTGCCCGGTATGTGAACCTCACCTCGATGATGGTGCCGCACTCCTGTGGGCGGCTCACCAGACAGGAATTCAATAAGTCGAACATGTTGATCGTCGAGCGTCTGATCAACCAGTTGATGCGGACTGAAGTCAACACGGGTAAGAAGACTCTCGCAATCCGAATCGTCAAGGACGCTTTCGAGATTATCAACAAGAAGACCAAAAAGAACCCAATTGAGGTTCTTGTAGATGCAGTTGCCAATGCCGGACCACGTGAGGAGACGGTCAGGCTCAAGTATGGAGGCATCAATGTGCCAAAGTCCGTTGATACTGCCCCCATGCGGAGGGTGAACACTGCAGTAGGTAACATTGGTGCAGGCGTTTACTCGGCATCACACAAGAAGAAGAAACCAGTAGCAGTCGCTCTCGCTGAAGAACTCATTGCTGCCGCAAACGGAGATCCCAAGTGTTACTCTGTTGGTAAGCGTGAAGAGAGAGAGCGTGTTGCCAAATCGGCACGCTAAAGAGACCATTTCTATACTTTTTTCAGGATAATTTCAGGTTTATTATGAGCCGAGGGAAGAAGACGGTTGAGCGCGTCATGCAGCTCATGAACCAGCCAGAGCACATCAGGAACATCGGGATCGTCGCCCACATTGATCACGGGAAGACAACCATGTCTGATAACCTCCTGGCAGGGGCAGGGATCATCAGCGAAGAACTGGCAGGAAAAGCCTGTTGGATGGACTCTGATGCAGAAGAACAGGCACGAGGGATCACTATCGATGCATCTAACGTATCGATGGTCCACGAGTACAACGGGACAGAGTACCTGATCAACATGATCGATACACCAGGTCACGTGGACTTTGGTGGAGACGTTACTCGTGCAATGCGTGCAGTCGACGGTGCAGTAGTACTGGTTGACGCAGTAGAGGGCACTATGCCCCAGACTGAGACCGTGCTGCGACAGGCGCTGAAAGAGCGTGTCAAACCGGTCCTCTTCATCAACAAGGTTGACCGGCTTATCAACGAGCTGCAGGTCGATGAGATGGAGATGCAGATTCGGCTTGGTAAAGTGATCGATAAGGTCAACAAGCTGATCAAAGGGATGAACGAAGAGATGTACAATGCTGGCTGGAAACTTGATGCAGCCCAGGGTACTGTTGCATTTGGATCAGCCCTCTATAACTGGGCAGTCTCCGCTCCGTTCATGAAGAAGAGTGGAATCTCATTCAAAGAGGTGTACGAGCACTGTAAGAAGGGAGAGATGAAAGCCCTTGCCAAGAAGAGCCCTCTTTGTGAGGTAATTCTGGATATGGTCGTAACATATCTGCCAAATCCCCTGGATGCTCAGAAACGGCGTGTTGGAGCAATCTGGCATGGAGACGTCAACACCCCTGAAGGAAAGGGAATGCTTACCTGTGACCCGAATGCACCTACCTGCCTGATGGTCACCGATATCTCATTTGACCCTCATGCCGGTGAGGTCGCAACAGGACGTCTCTTTGGAGGAAAACTCAGCAGAGGAGATGAAGTATATGTCATGAACACGGCCAAAAAGGTTAACCGCCTGCAACAGGTGGGTATCTTTATGGGACCAACCCGTGTTGAGGTTCCTGAACTCTACGCAGGTAATATCGCCGCAGTAACTGGTCTGAAGGATGCAGTTGTCGGTTCCACGGTCTCAAGCCTCATGGAGATGACTCCGTTCGAATCACTCGAGCACTACAGTGAACCAGTCGTTACCGTAGCAGTAGAGGCAAAGAACATGAAGGATCTGCCAAAACTTGTCGATGTGCTCAGACAGGTCGCCAAGGAAGATCCTACCCTCCGTGTCAATATCAATGAAGAGACCGGGGAACATCTGATCGCCGGGATGGGTGAACTTCACCTTGAGATCATTACCGGTCGTATCAAACGTGATAAGAATGTTGAAATTGTCACGTCTGAGCCGATTGTGGTGTACCGGGAGACTATCGTCGATAAGCTTGAGAGCCCGGTCGAAGGAAAGTCACCAAACCGTCATAACCGGTTCTACTTCATGCTAGAACCGATGCCAGCCAATGTCGTTGAGGCGATCAAGAATCACGAGATCTCAATGAACCAGGAACAACTCGAACGCCGTGACGCAATGGTACAGGCTGGATTCGGGAAGGATGAGGCAAAGAGTGTGAAGGATATCTATGGCACCAGTATGCTGCTGGATATGACCAAGGGTATCCAATACCTCAATGAAACCATGGAGCTGATCATCGAAGGTATACATGAAGCACTCGATGGCGGTCCTCTTGCAGATGAACCGGTTCAGAATCTTCTGATCAAACTGGTTGATGTCAAGCTCCACGAAGATGCAATTCATCGTGGACCTGCACAGGTCATTCCGGCAGTACGGGGTGCAATTAAGGGTGGACTTCTCCTTGGTGGTGACTCGCTGCTTGAACCACTGCAGAAACTTCATATCACCGTTCCTCAAGACCATATGGGTGCTGCCACTGCACAGATCCAGAGTAGACGCGGGCAGGTATATGACATGAACAGTGAGGGAGATACCATCACGGTTGTCGGAAGAGCACCTGTTGCAGAACTCTTTGGATTTGCAGGAGATGTCAGATCTGCAACAGAAGGTCGTGCAATGTGGAATTCAGAATTTGCAGGATTTGAACTCATTCCACAGGGTATGGTCAAAGAGGTAGTTCTGGCAATCCGCAAGCGCAAGGGACTCAAAGAGGAGCTTCCGAAGGCATCGGACTATCTCGCCTGAATTGTGTCAGAATACATCACTCAGTTCCCTTTTTTTCAATATCAAACATTATTTTCCTCTTTTTTGC
>DATMXW010000007.1:0-8441 GCA_035561295.1 Methanospirillum sp.
CTATACGACATATCTGAAATATTAGTGAGGCTTTGTATTAATTCATAAATCTCATGGTATCATTGAGTCTGCCAGGATTAATGCGCAGGTATAATCAGGATTGACGCGCGAAGTATCGATAAAAATCGGATCTATATTAACAACCGGTGCCCCATGTGATATCCCGTTACCGGCAAATATCAGCGTTCGGAAAATAATATTACCCGAAATCCCATCCGGAGCAATAATAAGACCACATTCCTTTATCGCTTCTTCAATTAAGATCTCAAAATGTCGGGCTCCTGATATCCGGCAGATCAGTTCAGCATCTGCCATACTTCGATCAACCACCGGGTGACGGCCAACATCTCCAAGTCGGCCCCCTGAAAGGACTCCCACCTGATCTGAAAGTCCAAACCGGCCCGCAATCTTCTGGCCACGATTAATCAGTGAAAGCTTCTGCTCTACTGTCCAACCTTCATCCACTCCCACCGGTGCTAAAAAAAACCTGATTCCTGATGCTGTCTCGAGAAGAACAATTCGTTCCAGTTCTGCAGTACCGGTCACTGTTTTGAGAGTTTGAAGGGTAAGATTTGAAGGGAGAGTGCCTCTGACTGCGGCAGAAATCACTCCGTTCTGTAAATCGTTGATAAGCCTGAATGACGGATTGGTATCTCTGATAACAGGACAGGGAGAGAGCAATGATAATTCATCTATTGGCAGATCTGAATCAATATAACATCGGATTCTATGAGGTGCTTTATATCTTCGAATGCTATCATAGACACGCGCTGCATCTGTGCCAATTCCTATACCAATTAGACCCGGGGCCTCTGATATCATCAACAGCCTGAAAGATGCATAATGCCACCGTTATGTAAAAAATCAAACACAGTGGTGTCTTTTCCCTGGGATGAGATGGTTAGTTCTCTGCTGTCATTGACCGTCCCTATCACAACCGCAGTCATTCCGACATCATCAAATTTTGCAATAACTTCGGCGATATGATTCTCCTGAACGGTGAGAATAAAACCCATACCTGGATACATTCTCACCCATTGATCAAAAGTAATTCCGTGGTGTTCCAGATCCGGTCTTGGGATAGCATCAAGTTCCAGTCTGGCTCCTTTTTCAGATACCTCAAGAAGCATCCCGAGTGTTCCGATTATGCCTGGATTTGATATGTCCTTCCCTGCTGTTACCAGATGGAGTGAGCCGAGTTCTTCCAGAACTTTGATCTGGGCCCTCACCTCATCTGATGACCGAAGCGTAGCACTGTCCCAATTCAGGGAACAAGATGGATGAACACGACCATTGAGATCAATTGCGGCAACAACCAGATCACCCGTCTTTGCCGTGCTGCTATAAATTATTCCATCAAGTGGGGCCACACCCAGAATTGCGATATCAATCACACTATAGGGAGTGTCGGGATGTAAATGGCCTCCGACAATCGGGACACCGAATTGCGCTGATGCATCACGCATCCCGGCAATGACTCGTTCTTTGATCTTCGCATTTGTTATTGAGATGATATCAACCATCGCCAGGGGACGACCCCCCATGGCGGCAATATCATGGATATTTACAAGGACAGCGCAATAGCCGGCCCAATAGGGATCTGCATCCATCAGACGGCTCCAGATACCATCTGCAGCAAGAAGCAGGGCATCTCCCTTATGCTCTATGACTGCTGCGTCCTCACCAAATGATGCAACTACGGTAGGGCAGTCAATCCGGAGATCCCTGACCATTGCCCCGATATCACGTTTCCGTCTGACTCCGTCATACTCTCTGACGGACTGTGCGATCAGTTCAGTGGAACAGGTGTACTCAGCCATGGGAACAAAGCTCACTCTTCTATTTCTGTTTCATCTGAAATAAACTGTCTGGAATGAGTTTTTCATAATCGCTACTTCGATGAGTGTACGTGCGATCCTATCAATCCTGGTATGACCTGTAACTATACAATGTAATTTTTGCCTATCAATAATACAACATTTTTCTCTTGAGTGTCCTATGATACCCGAGAATGTACCAATGCATTACACCTGTTTATCAGATATGGAGGTACATGGATCTGGAATGGACTGGGCAGAGAAATATCGTCCACAGCATCTTGCTGACCTGGTCGGAAATAAAGAGTCACTAAGGCAGATGTTTCAATGGGCTTCAAATTGGAAGATCGATTCTGATCCATTGATTCTCTATGGAAAACCTGGAATCGGAAAAACATCTGCAGCGTATGCCCTGGCTCGCGATATGGGATGGGAGGCACTTGAACTCAACGCCAGTGATACGCGGACAAAAGCAACTATCGAACGAGTAGCTGGAACCTCAAGTAGCACAATGTCTCTTTCAGGAGCAGAGTTCAAACTGATCATTCTTGATGAAGCAGATAATTTACAGGGTAATGCAGACCGTGGTGGTGCACGAGCTATTGTTGAGGTTATTAAACAGGCCTGTCAGCCTATTATTCTTATAGCAAATGATCTCTATGGACTTGATCCTGCCATAAGGGGTCTTTGTGAGAAAGTACTGTTTAAATCTCCTCAGGCGCGATCTATCTCTCCCAGACTCGCTGAGATCTGTAAACTTGAAGGAATATCATGCGATATCCAGGCTCTCAATGATATCGCTGAACGATCGAGTGGAGATATGCGATCTGCAGTAACCGCTCTATATGCAGTAACAATTGGGAGATCAGAGTTGAAGGAGGAAGGACTCTCCACCTCACGAAAAGATGGCAGATCAACTATTTTCGATTTGGTTGCTGCAACCCTTCATCCAGGATCATCTAAGCCGATACTGGATCTTTCAAACCAGGTAGACGAGACTCCGGATATAATTCTTCAGTGGATTGAAGGAAATCTCGGATTAATGAAGTCTCCACAGTCGATAGCATCGGGATATAAGGCAGTTTCCCGAGCTGATGAATATCTGGGCCGAACCTTTCGTAAGCAGTATTACATGCTCTGGCGATATGCAAAAACAATCATGCTCCTTGGAGTGAAAGCTACTGCATCATCAACAGGAGGTTTTATGAAAATAATGCCGCCAGAGAGATGGAAACGAATGACAACTGCTAAGCGGCAGAAGATTGCCAGGCAGCAACTCTTCTCGCGTCTTGGCAGGATGATGCACATGGCATCAGGAACTATTCGGTCTGGATATCTTGTTCCGATCTCTCTACTGGCTCAACAGAATCCCCGACGGTATGCTGAAAGCTTTGACCTTGATGCTGACCAGTTGGATCTCCTGGTGCAGGACTCTCATATTGCCAAAACTGTTATCAAGGAGATAGAAGATGAAAGAAAAAAAGTCGAACGTGAGGCAAAAAAACGACAGAAGGAAGAGGCTGCCGCGTTTGCAAAGACACGAAAAAAAGGTTCAAAACCAACAGATGCTTCTCTCATGAATAATTCATTATCTGATCTGGCTTTAGAATCTATCTCTCAGTCGAATAGTAGTCCTGAATCTAATCCAACAGTAATTCCATCAGCATCTCTATCTCAATCTGAAGCCGACAATGGATCACTCTTGCCGATAAAGAAGAAAGAGAAGAAACCTTCCCAATCTACTCTCTTCAGTTTTGGTGAGTAACATAATGAAAAAGCGTAATTCCGCATTCAATTATCCGGTGGGGATGTGAGTATCCTTCAAATCCAAGATGATAAATTATCAGATCAGATCGTGTTTTTTTAGCAACCCTGATGAGAGATCCCATCATCTCTTCAATGGGTCTGATTGCATAGATGCACTCCGCTCCAAGGTATAGACTCTCATTAGGGTTACATATGTCATCAGCCTGGTATCGGACTAGGAGCAGACCATCTGGGACCGAGAGATCTGTGCAGAGGACTGCTATTCCGGCACGACTTAAAAGTTCGGCAGCGGTAGTGTTACTTCCAGTTCCTACCTCGATTACAGACCGATATTTGCCTGCTATATACCGTGCAATCATCGTCTCAATATATTTATACCCGCTCATTACTTACTCTAATAGAGATGGATATCCAAATAATCTGGGATCACCGGGCTCCCCGGGGACTTGAGGTTCCGGTTGCGCGACTGATTACTCAGGTGCTTGATATCCCGGTCCATATCGGATCTGATTCATTACTATATAATGGGTATAAGCCTGAACGTTCACAATTTGATGCCAGTTCTATCCTCTCCTGCCTGGATATCTATAAAAGGCGAAACAGTCTCCTCTCTCCTCTCCTTTTTGTAATTGGAGATGATATATACCGACCAGGTTTTCGTTATGTTTTTGGGCTTTCACGACCAAGAACAGGCGCGGCCGTGGTATCATCGGCACGTCTTACTAATGAATTCTGGGATCTGCCTACTGATGATAGGGCATTGACCTGCCGGCTGGTTACCGAAGGTTCTCATGAGATTGGTCATCTGCTCGGATTAGACCATTGTGATGATGAACGATGTATTATGTTCAATCCAAGATCTCTGGATGATTTGGATCGGAAAAAACCATGGCTCTGTGATAACTGTCGCAATCGCGTAAAATATCCTGCCTGAAGATACTCTCTCAGTAATATTGGGACCTTTGGGTAATTTTCTAATGTTCTATTCTCTAACAGCATAATCAAAGAGTATATTGGCTTTTACAACCAATATCCTCGTATACGGTGAACGCTTTTGAATAAATTATTTCTGCCTACCTTCTCTCGTACCATGCTTGGCTGGTATGTGATTCTGCTGGTTCTCTGTGCTTTGTTTCTTGTACCAACTCTCGGCCTGCTCGAGGGTATCAGGTATGATGTTCCATTCACCTATGATGGGGATGGACTTGAGTATAACCTTCTTACCAAAGGGATGATTGAAAATGGATGGTGGCTGGAAAATCCCCTGACCGGGGCTCCGGGAACACTCCAGATGTACGACTATGCCGTCGGAAGTAATCTTGACTTTTTTGTCATGAAGATACTCTCACTATTTTCCGGGAATTATGCAGTCGTGATGAATTCCTATTTTATTTTAGGATTTTTCCTGACTGCACTCTTTTCGATGGTTGTGTTATCATATCTCAGGATAATTCCTCCAATAGCAATTTTTGGAAGTCTGCTCTTTACATTTCAATATTATCATTTTTTCCGGCTTGGTCACTTTAACCTGACCGCATATTATATGATTCCCCTGATGATTCTGGTTCTTATCTGGGTCTGTCAGGGGGAGATGTTCTTTTTCAGGTCTGCCGATACGAACAAAGGTTTTAATCTGAACATTTCACGAAAGGGTTGGTTTACCCTTTTTGTCCTGGTAATCACTTCGACTCATTCCTATTACGGTTTTTTCGGTCTTCTTCTCTTAGCCGTTGCTGTGTTATGGGCGTTTAGCAGAGAGTATAATCGGATTGTTCTGCTCAATGGCCTTAGTGCTCTATTCCTGACCATATTGTTCAGTATCCTCAACAAAGTACCCTCTCTTATCTATGGGTTCATTAACGGTCCTTCTTTTGTGATGTCATACCGATATCCCTTTGAGGCTGAGATCTGGGGACTTAAACTGATACAACTACTGCTTCCAACGCCTGGTCACCGGATACCGTTCCTTGCTGATATTGCATCTCAGTATACTCAGTACAGGCCTCTAGTAAATGAGAATGTTAGTGCAACCCTGGGCATTATCGGAAGTATCGGATTTATCATTCTTCTCAGCTGGATTTTTATAAGGAATTTTAAACCGATTTTTGAAGATCTTCAGTCAAGATCAATGATACTGGATAATCTCTCCTTCCTTACCGTATCCGCGATTCTTATTGGAACCATTGGTGGAGTTTCTGCAATCATTGCCATGGTTTTTCCTGCAATCCATTCGTACAACCGTATCAGTCTATACATTGTTTTTTTTGCGATTATTGCCGTTTCCTATTTACTTCAACTGTTATATGAACGATATCAGTCAAAACCTATCTTTTACCCGGTATTTCTTCTCCTGCTTCTGGTTCTTCTCACCGGAGGGATCTTTGATCAGGTTCCTCAAAGCGCTAGTCTTCATGCAGGGTCTGCTCGAGAACAAAATTTCATTGCTGATGATATATTCTTTAAAGAGATAGAAGAAAAGATGCCTGAAGGGTCATCAATTTTTATACTTCCTGATATTGGTGGATTCCCGAATTCCAATCCTCCTTTGAGAATAAACGGTTCTGACAGTCTCAAGCCGTACCTTCATACTAAACAATTGAAGTGGAGTTATCCAACGATGAAAGGAAGGTTCTGGGATAACTGGCAGGCCGCAGTAGCCATGTCCCCACCTGAAGATATACTCGGACATTTGTTTGCAACTGGTTTTTCCGGTCTCCTCATTGATGGGTATGGTTATCCTGATGGAGGAGACAGTACATTTGCAATTTTTTCAAATTTGTCAGGGGTAACTCCGCTTCGTGGAGTTGATGGAAGATATGGCTTCTATGATCTTACTGGATATATGGATAATCGAAAGAGTACACTCAGCCCTGGTCAATATGAGAAGGATCAACAGGTATACCTGATGCAGATGAAGAGCAAACCCGAATTGAATAGTCCGGTATTTGCAACTGAGTTACGACAGCGACTTGCTGATTTAGAATCCGGAAAATCTTCTTAACTTTAATTATTTTCGGTCCTACAGTACATTCTGATACATTTATCCCTCAATCCTCCTCATATCATTACCTACGTATGACTGATCCATTACTCATTGCAAAAGGAGTATCTGATATTGTAATTTTCCCTGAAATGATGAACCGGCATGGTCTTATTGCCGGGGCAACCGGAACTGGGAAGACGGTTACCCTCAGGGTTCTCGTGGAGGGTTTGAGTAGAATTGGAGTGCCTGTTTTTCTCGCCGATATCAAAGGAGATCTTTCGGGTCTTGGGTTAGAGGGTGGAGGGAACCCCAAGATTGAAGAACGCATAAACAAACTTGGAATGAGTGGCTTTATCTATGCAGGATATCCTGTGATCTTTCGGGATGTTTTTGGAGAAAGAGGTCATCCGGTAAGGACTACAATATCTGAGATGGGGCCACTATTACTTGGGCGGATTCTCGACCTCAATGATACTCAGTCAGGGGTGCTCTCCATTATCTTCAGGGTGGCTGATGATAATGGTCTCCTGCTACTTGATTTAAAAGATCTCCGTGCGATGATAGCCTATGTTTCAGAACATGCCAGTGAAATCAAAGGAACCTATGGAAATGTAAGTTCTGCGTCAGCTGGGGCAATCCAGCGTGCTTTACTGACGCTTGAAGATCAGGGAGCCGATAAGTTCTTTGGAGAGCCTGCTCTGAATGTCTTTGACATGATAAGGATGCAGGATGGGAAGGGTACGATTAATCTCTTTGCCGCTGATAGGCTTATGCAGTCTCCAAAATTATATTCCACTTTCCTGCTCTGGCTTCTCTCTGAGTTATATGAGAACCTTCCTGAATCTGGAGATCTGGAGAAACCTAAATTTGTTTTCTTTTTCGATGAGGCGCATCTGCTTTTTAAAGATGCACCAAAAGCGCTTGAAGAAAAGATCACACAGATTGTCCGACTGATCAGGTCTAAAGGAGTAGGTGTATTCTTTATCACCCAGAGTCCTTCTGATATTCCGGAAGATGTCCTTGGTCAACTGGGAAATAAAATCCAGCATGCACTCCGAGCGACAACTCCGAATGAAGAGAAAGCGGTAAAAACTGCTGCGAGATCCTTCAGGCAGAATCCTGCGTTTGAGACACAGAAGGCAATATCAGAACTGGGAATTGGTGAAGCCCTTGTATCAGTTCTTGATAATTCAGGAATTCCTACCTCAGTTGAACGTGCATTTATTGTTCCCCCAACCAGCAGACTTGCTCCCCTATCTGATGAAGAACGCAGGAAGATGATCATCCAATCTCCTGATGCCGGAAAGTATGATGTACCCATTGACCGCGAATCTGCATATGAACGACTGAGTCTTCGGGTTGAAAAGGAATTTGGTGATGATAAAACAATAAATAACAAGAAGGCGAATGCCAGAGCCGAGGAAAAATCTCCCACACGAGCAGCTTCACATTCGCATAAAGTCGATCAGCCTGCAGAGATAGTAAGTGATATTGCAATTTCTGTTGCGAAAAGTATCGGGTCCCAGGTAGGAAGATCCCTGGTGCGTGGGCTACTTGGATCCCTTGGGGGGACAAAACGATAATCAGCCTTTTTTCTCTTACTCATATTTATTCCGGTCCAGTGGAAACAATGGGGTATTAAACCCTCCGGGGCGCATCCATACCCGAAGATGCCGCACTATGGGAAATCCCTCATATGGCAATTATTTTTAAAAATAGGATGCCATTTTTCTCTTGTTGTGAGATTTAAAATGGCTCATTCTCTCGCTACTAGTTCTATTTCCTTTCGAGATCCGCGCTTCAATGCTGGAATTCTCCTGTGATTTCTAAGAGAATGACACTCTCAAATCCGTGACTCTGGATTCTCTCGTCCG
>DATMXW010000008.1:0-42181 GCA_035561295.1 Methanospirillum sp.
AATTATCTTCATCGGGTACCATAATCCTCGTATATTATTGTATTTTTATTGTATACATCTACTCTGAAAGGTATGATCTGTAAATGTTTAAGGCCTGTTTTTTGGTGGTGATTCAGAATCATTGTAATGATCGTTGAATAAGAGCCCTTAATCCTTCTTTGAGATATTTCTCATAAGTTGGAGAGATAATATTCCTTTGAAAGGTTAGATCTGAATAAATACCCTGATTCCCCTCAAGGAACGTGAGTACAATGATCATGGATCACCACCAATCAGGTAAGTTTCAGGTATTATCTCTTACCCCTTCCACTGGCGTTCATCATCCTTATCTTCTGTAATAACGAATCCGGGATCAGAGCGATTATCATCCGCTTTCCCTTCTGCTTCAGGAAGGCACTGGAGATCCGGGTCCACTTGATCTCTCCATCCGGACGAATGTAATAGTCTGAATCCAGTATCGAGTAATACCTCCGCTCCCAGCCTCCCATAATCATCCGATTTGCTTCAGACTCCGGACCCTCCCATTGTGCTCCAGACCCGTTCCTGACATGCCCGTAATCATGCTTCTGATGGACTGCAACTACCACAGGAGTCGCATCGATGACCGGTACCCGGATGCTTTTTGTATGATACCAGATCATCCAGTTATCCCACCCTGCACGACCGACTACAAACCGGGGCATATTCCTTACTTGACCTTTGGGAAAGATAAAAAAATCAATGGCCCAGGGTTTATCCTGCTCACCGAAGTCATTTACACGATTTGCAAGTGTCTTCCGCTCAATCGGGTCTTGAAGATTGATCAAAATACTAACATCCAAGTTAGTCCTCCTGCCTACCATCAGAAACCGGGGTGACTTAATAGAAGCAAGCGCACGGGAAACCCCTGATAGAAATATGATATCCCCGTTTACATAACATATCTGATCATAGATTGCGATCTCCTGGACCTTCTCAAAGGCGTATGATAAGATAGGTGTTCCAGACTCATTCAGTTCGATGAATGGGATATGTCTACATCCATATCGTATGGCAACATCACCAGTACCCTCCTCATCTCCCAGCAGGATTACTTCAACTCCTGGAATGCAGGAGATCCAACTCCTGATTGCATTCTCCTGGATAATACCGGTGTGACCAGTGAAAGGTTTCGGGATAGAAAAAATTGTCAGCATGTTCTTTTTAGTAAAGTATCTCTGCTCTCCGGCCAGCCTTCGATAACCTGAACTAAAAAATCTGTGACATCGATCATACTTTCTATGAGCATGGTTCCTTTCTCTTTCCCTCTTACCCAAAGATCCGGGTTCTGGAGCAGTTCCTCAGAACATCGTAGCGATCGTTCCACACTCTCCTCATCAAGACCAAAATTGCGGACCAAGCCAAATCTACTCTCCTGTTCATCTGTGTATCCGCGGCCGGCAAAGTCCAGGTATATGGCATGGGTTCCGAGCACTGCTGCTTCTGATGAGATGGTTGCTCCCTCCCCATACACGAGGGTAGCATAATACAAAAGGTCCGGCATCCGGGCAGGTCTCACCCGAAGTGGTTCAAGATCTGAAGGGAGTCCTTCCTCCGCACTGATAAGAACCCGGGCATGTGGGGACAACCGATTAACTATGCCCCTGACATCCCTGATACCTGAATGACCAATATTATGGGCTGATTTCCAGGATACCAATCTGAGTAAAATAAACCGATCATCAGAAGTAAGCCCGAACTCCTCAAGCATTGTGGGTTCGGGGGTATAATACCGGGGGTGCAGGTATGCAAGGGGGTGATACCCGTCATATCTGACCTGCCTGGGTCCCGCCCGCCCCCGGTAACTCACCGGGGTAAGAACCATTGAGGCAAAAGGGTACGTGAGGTACCTGGTATAGGCGTCATGTTCAGTATCAGCACAGATGACTGAAGGCACCTTGCAGATTCTCCCGGCCAGGGCGAGGTACATATTGTGGGATCCAACCAGAATGTCAGGGTGAAAGGACCAGATCTCATGAATCAGAAATATGACATTATGGATGAGATGCCATGCCTTCGAACTAAGAGAATATCCTCCCGGACCACGTGAGATATAAGATATCCCCTGATACTCTAACATCTCTGCCATTATCTCCTTTTCTCGTGCAGTAACCCTGACAGTATGCCCCCGCTCCTGCAGGATCCGGATCACCTGGCTGAACAGGTAGACATCTGCAGGATCGTTGAGATCGATAAGGATCCTCATCTTATCACACCCGGAAAGAAGAGAATATTGCAATACTTGCAATGATTATCTCTACCAGAAGGACTGAACATACCACCCTCTTCTCTGTTGCTTTATACCCTGATCTGGTCCAGATATCGAGGATGATATCAGTTAATTTATAATATTTGGTATTGGCCCGTTGGAGTGTCCCATCCGAACTTACTCGGGCAAAAGCTTCAGCTTTAAATTGTGATCTGGCAACAAGGATCAGATCAATGATATAGGGAATAAACAGGATCAATGCAGCCTTCTGCATATGCCCATAGATGGCAATACAAGCAATGAGGGCACCTACCGCATAAGTCATGGTATCACCAGGAAACAGGCGTGCTGGATACCAGTTAAACAGCATGAATGCACCCAGGGTTCCTGCCATACACAGAGCCAGAACGAGGGAGGTAGATGCTCCACTAAGCCATGATATGAGTGCCATCGCAGAAAGAATAATTATACCCATTCCTGCTTCAAGCCCGTTATATCCCGCCAGAATGTTGTATCCATTCGCGGCACAAGTGATAGCAACCGGAATTACAATAAGAGGATATAATACTCCCCAGTCAAGCACTCCAAGGATTGGAAGTTCCATTGTAGAACTACCGGCATTGATGACGACCATCGGGATACAAGCAGGAATAACAATCAGGGGTTTTTTCCAATTGGTGATTCCTTTTTTCCAGCCAAGCAGGTCATCCAGCATTCCTAGAATTGAGATCATCAGGATTGTGCAGTAAGCAGCAAGAAATAAATATGTCTCCTGATTTTGAGCAGTTATCAGAAAGGTATCCAAACCGATATAGAGTAATATCCCTATTCCAAATCCCCAGATAATGCAGATTCCCCCCATCTCTGCAACATCTGGACGAGTAGGTTTATTCATATCCCTTCCAATAAGACCAAATATCTCTGCCTTGCGAATCCATTTGGGAATTATCAGGTATGTAGAGATGAAGGCAGCACAAAAACTAAGTACGAGAAAAAAGAGTTCCATGATTGATCAGATCCTGAGTAGAGATTGATTAAGTTCGTATATCTGAGTTCCCTTGTCATATAATAGGGAATATGAACCAGGGGAGAGGTTGATGGTCCCATCAGGGTAGACAAATGGGTACTCTGCGAATGGGGGGGTAAACCCGGGACGGGTAGAAGAGACTGACGATTTATAAACTAAAACAGGATCATAGCCCTTTGTCTTTCCCTGGATCCAGGAAATATTTGAAATCTGTACTATAGTCCACGGTTTTGCATACACAAGTCTGTCTCCATACTCGATACTTGGGATAACCCGGGGATGTGATACGGGAATCCCGGTGAGAGGATACGCCCATGACCCGGTTTCATCTAGATTAATGAGTATTCCATTTGCATAATTTTGATCACTGAGCCAGGATAAAGCGTTGTGATCTTCCTTCGGAAGTGCCCAGATAGACATATACGTTCCAAAAATGGAACCCAGGATAAAAAGACCCATAAGGATAAGCAAAACCGATAAAAATCCTCCAAATTTTGGTGATTCAGCTCCACGAGCCATCGCTGCCAGAGTTATGCCCCCCATTCCGACGAGTGGGACTGCGATATCGGTTAGGATTCGTTCTGGTGGAAAAGGATCGGTCTGGTTGGTTGCGAGAACTATGAGGAGGAAAAAAAAAGGCCCGATAAGCCATCCCAGGAGGTCTCTTCCTTTCACCCCATGACTTAATATTGCAACACCTATCCCACATATAGCAGGAAATACCCAGTACCACCTGATTGCCTGGCTTGCAATAGTGGTTGGATCTGCCAGGGCTGGATGGAGATAATTAAGCAGGGTTGGTATAGACAAGAAACTCAAAACAACTGCAGTTATCCCTGCTCCAACAAGGATCATATACATCTGCAGCCGTGTAGACCGATCGATTATCCATGATACGATACATATTCCTGCCAGTGCTGCCAGAAAGAGTGCGAACTCCCTGCTATGTATGATCAGAATCCCTGCTCCAAAGAGCGGTATGAGACGTTTATCCACATGATATGCCAGAACAGTGCCAGCAATAAGCACCCCTGCGGTTATACTCGGATATCCTCCCCATATGAGTGCCACTGAGATCTGAGGGACGCAAAAAAGACCGAAGAGAAGTGCGTACCATGCTGCATCTTCTTGATCCCGCTCGAGTAGTATTGCGGATACAGTCAGGGGTAATAACGCGGTGAGAAAAACAGGTACGGTCTGAATCACCGGTAGGATCCCGAAACCCTTCGCAAATACATAGGCAAACAGGTGAAATCCCTTTGGGTAGTACTCCCAGTATGATCCTAATGGGGGGATGCTGAGAGGGATCTGATGGTGATCAATAAGAAGTCTGATAATCGATGCATGCGCGACAGTATCACCACCCATCCATGTCCCGATTAGGCAGAAAAATGTCCATAAAAAAAGGCAGAAAAAGCCTGATGGGATTATGAATCGTACCGAACGGCTCGTAAGCGGCATCTGTTCTTTGATGAGGAGATACAAACCCACTCCGATACCCAGGATCAGGATTAAACCTTGCAGATATAATGGGTCAAACCCACTGATCTCGCTAGCTCCACCAACTAGTGAGAGGAGGCATATCCCCGTGAGAACTCCGAGAACATGTTGGGATAAACCCATTCCACCTCTTCTGAGTAATCCAATCAAGGGATATCCTGCCACCCATGTACCCACAATTGCTCCGGTACCTGCCAGCCAGGTGAGCACAACTTCCACCGCTATGAATCCCCAGACCATCTGCTATACAATTCATTGTGTCTGGCAAAAAAGGAGCCGACCAACTCCATATGTATTCAATGGATGTTTCGACCTTTCAGACCCAGAGGGGTATTATTAACGTGCCTATGATCAAAAATATACCTGATGAGTCACGTTCTCCGTGATAATAGATATCTCTCATATCTTTTTGATAATTGTAGGATTATGCTCCTTCTTGTGGCATTGTTCGCATATCATCTCTTCTTTATGTGGCATGGTCATGAATGGGGATGGGATTCTGCCCTGTATGTTGATCAGGCGGTCAGCCTCACCCATGGTCAGGTTGTTGATGATCAGATCCGGCCCTTTGGATTTCCAATCCTTCTAGTGATTGCGTCTCTCTTTGGCGGACCAGGTACGTATCCAATGCAGGTTATGGTGATTATCACTCTGATAGCCCTTTTGGCAGCATTCTGGGTGCTAATCAGAACCTCTATGGATGAATGGAATGCCCTGCTTCTTGTTGCAGTGGTGGGTCTGTCGCCGCAAATCGTTTTTCAAAAGGGACATATCTTATCTGATATTCCCTATGCCTGTTTCTTTTTTATCGCTCTGCTCCTCATCAGATACATTTGTATTGAAAAAGACTCCCGATTTGTTCTTTCAGCCTCTATTTTTCTCGGGTTTATTATGGCCTTTGGCACCTCCATCCGCACCGTGGGAATCATGCTGATCCCAACGCTCCTGACAATCCAGGGGATTATTTTGATCCGGGAGGGATTCCGTTGGCCGGATGCCAAAACGCTGCTGCGATTATGCCTTCCTTATCTGTCATTTGTGCTCTTCTATATCGTATATATCATTACTTTTGGCAATTGGGGTCAGTACTATGTTTCTACAACGCCAACACTCATCTCTTTATGGTCAGTTGTAGCAAACCTTGTCACCTATCCCACGCTGGTACTGAAAGAATACTTCCCCGGGACATTTGAGATTCGGCTTCTCTTCTATCTCTTTCTGATTCCATTTCTGATAATTGGGTTGAGATCCCGCTACAAGGAGGATTTCTATATAACTATCGCTGCGCTCTGGTACTTTGGGGCAGTTGTGATTCTGAGCGTTACTGATGAACCACGGTATGCCATTGCGTACTATCCCATCTTCATGTATTTTGTGTTCCAGGGGTTGATCCAGGTTAGCAGTACTATCAATCTTAAAGGCATAAAACTCCCAAAAAGCCCTGATATTGTAACCCTTTGTGCTCTTATCCTGATCCTCATGTCGTTTGCATCAACGATAGCACAAGTTGATAAATTTGGATTATATCGAACAGGTCCGTTTATTGATGGACCTGATACGCCTGAAGCGCAGGATATGTTCAGATATGTTAGAGATACAACAACCACTGATGCGAAGATAGGGTTTCGTTATCGTGGTTATCTGGACATGTACACAGGTCGCAAGAATCAGGGTGGATTTCCCTTTGTTTCTCCCCAGGAATTTGTCCGGACGATTGATGAACAGGGGATCGGAACTGTTCTCATTGAGAAGAGGGAAACGAATCTTACCGAACTTATAGAACATAGTGGACAATTCTCGGTGGTAAAGGAGAATCAGAAGCTAATTTTATATCAGAGGATTCAAGCTTGAATCATGTCATGATTCACTCAAATCAATAAAAAATGTTCACGAATTGAACCGAATTAAAAGAAGGGTGGTGATTAATACGGTTTCTTATGGGTTCTCAGTACACACACTCTTTCTTTCCTTCTGATATAACACCCTTGCAGCAGGACTGGGTTACCGGATCATAACACTGCCCTGAACCACAGGCCCGCAGATTCTTTCCATCATAGACCTTCCCCTGACAACAGGACTGGGTGGTTGTATTATAACAAGTATCACCACACTTTTCAAAGGCGAGCCCCTCATAGATCTTATTCAGGCAACAGGATTGATGAGTCATGTTGTAGCAGGTGTCACCGCACGGGCTCCATTTCCTTCCCTCATAGGTCTCTCGCTGGCAGCAGGACTGGTTATTTGGGTTAAAGTATCCCTCGCCACAGGTAGGAAGACATGGGCCATCAATAACCCGCTTATCGCAACAGGTCTGGGTGCTCATATTGTAACACTTATCCTGGCACTGTGCCCAGCGAACACCCTCATAGACCTTCCCCTGACAGCAGGACTGGCTGGCAGGGTTGTACGAATCTTTCCCGCAGGGGATCATCTCAGGTCCGGCTGCATATACAAGGAGAGTACAGGAGGTAACCAGGATGAGAATACCTGCGAGCCCCACAATCAGATAACGATTCATGATAAACCTATGATCTGTATGCAGAAATGTCTTCAGGTACCTACCTTATTGCTCTGAAGAATACCACCAATATATACCTCCATGGATCTGTTCTTTCCCATACTCAGGTTCTGTATCGCCGGTGGAGTTGTCAGTGGAGTGGTGTGGCTGGCAAAGAATATTGACCCTAAATATGGTGGAATCCTGGCTGCAGCCCCAATCACTACCACTCTCGCATTTCTCTTTACCTGGCAGGATACAACTGCCGGGGTGACCCGCGATTTAGTCTGGTCAGCCTTTGTATTCGCAATTCCAAGTGTTTTTTTTCCTCCTGACGTTATATCTTCTCTTGAGCAGGTGGAATGTTCCAATCTCCCTTTTAGGGGCGTATAGTGTCTGGATTGCCCTCATAGTAGTGTTGCTTTGGCACCTGCAGAACAAATAACTCATACCAGCAGGCACCCAATACTGGAGAATTATCATGCCAGAAGATCCACCCGTTAGAACTGTACTGCTTGTGATGGGGTGCCCAAAGGTTCCGGTTCAGACCAGTCTTGTCCTGTACCTTGCCGGTCGGATGAAAAAGGCAGGGGTTAGAACCATCATCGCAGGCACTCCGTCAGCCCGTCAACTAATCAGAGTTTCTGATGTGGATGGTCACTATATCATGGAGATGAAAGATCTAGATCAGGTCATCAGCCACCTGGCAGAGGGCGAGCTCATCGTGACTGAAAGTTTTGTTTTTGTTCACAATGATGCGGGAATCAGTTATGCGGCAAGTATTCAGGCTTTGACTCAGGCCCCCGTTACTGCGATCATCTTTGGCGAAGAAGCTCATCAGGTCGCTAAGGAGATAACCTTCCCCTGCACCATCATCGCGGAACCGGCGACCCATAGCCCCATGTTACTAAAGAAAAAGATAGATGAGGGAACACCATGGGATGTTTAGAATCTCTCCCGTATGAAGTAATTATGGCGAAAATATCCTTTAAGGAGGCACGTGAACTCCTCGCCAGGTATCCAGAAAAGTATGATGTCGAACCCGGATACAAGATCTTCGAGGTCAGGATCATCGGAGTTCCACCGATTCGTGTGGCAATAGATGGGGATGCGGTACTCTTTCCCTTTACTAAACCCTGCCATGGAACATTTCTGCTCAGGGTTCCACAGGCGGATGAAGAGATCGCTCGACTACGCGCGCGAAAGAGGGTGTGAGAGACTAAAAATGCGACCATTTGTCCTTGTGAATGTGGCTGTCTCTGCTGATGGAAAACTTTCAACCATTGAACGCAGGCAGGTAAAGATATCGGGATCAGATGATTTTGATCGGGTTGATGCTATCAAAGCTGGAGCAGATGCAATTATGGTCGGGATCGGAACAGTCCTGGCAGATGATCCATCCCTTACGGTAAAATCTGATCTGCGCATTGGAGACCGGATGAGCCTTGGGATGCCTGAACACCCGATCCGAATCATCGTGGATAGCAGCGCAAGAACCCCTCCTGATGCAAAGATCCTCCATAAAGGGCCGGGAAAACGCATTATCGCTGTATCACGGGCAGCAGCACCTGAAAAAATTGAAGCATTAAGGCCATTTGCTGATATGATTGTATCAGGTGAGGAGGTGGTGGATCTCGCTGGGCTTCTTGAAGAACTAGGAAGACGAGGGATTGGCAGGTTGATGGTGGAAGGAGGAGGAACCCTTATTGGGGGCCTGTTTTCAATCGGAGCAGTAGATCAGCTCACGATGTTTATGGGAAACATGATCATCGGGGGCAGAGATGCGCCAACTCTTGTGGATGGGCCTGGGTTTATAAAGGAAGATCAATTTCAACGGTTAGATCTGGTTTCAGCTATCTCCATGGATGAAGGAATCCTTATCACCTGGAAGATCCGAAAATAAGTAGTCGGTACGGCAGGCGAGAGAATTTCGGAAAGTTGGTTTTTTGCATTCTAGATCCGAGGTTATATAGCCTATACTGCCAACAATACCTCTAGGTGGGATTTTGTGGATGGGAGAATCTTTATTGTCGAGGATAATCCAACAATTGCTGATCTGATATCATGGCGACTGACCGAGATGGGGTTTTATGTTATTGGATCTGCGGATGATTATCTGAGTGCCATGGAACGACTCGAGGAGTTCAAACCTGAAATCAGGCCGAAACTCATTTTGATGGACATAAATTTACCGGGGGAGAAAGATGGGATTGAAGCAGCTGCCGAGATCCAGAAGAAGTACGGGATACCGATCGTCTATATCAGCTCAGTAATTGATGACTCAGTGATGGAGCGGGCTAAACTGACAAAACCGAGAGGGTATATTGTTAAGCCGTTTACTGATAATCAACTCAAGGCGACGGTTGAGATGGCTCTCCAGATATAATTGGGTTGATGCAATTATAGCATTTCAATATAATTCCGGAGAATTGTAAGTCCGGTATCTCCACTTTTTTCAGGGTGAAACTGAGTTCCCCAGGCATTACCATTCCGTATTGATGAAGCAAACTGAGTGATATATGATGTAGAAGTTACCCGATACTGAACGGGGGTGTCTGCCCAGTATGAATGGACAAAGTAGAGATAGGATCCTTCTTGGATGCTGGTAAACAAAGGGTCGTCTTCGCTCTCAAGAGAGATCTGATTCCATCCCATGTGGGGGATCTTATACCCTTCAGTAGGTTCAAATTTTCGAACCGTGCCAGGAATTAGCCCAAGACCTGCATGGAGGCCGTGTTCTTCTGAAAAATCCATCAGCATCTGCATCCCCAGGCAGATACCAAGAATGGGTACCTGGCGTACAGATTCAACCAGGGCCGCCTTGAGATCAGTGAGTCGTGCCATCCCTTCATGGAATGCACCGACCCCGGGGAGGACAATTCCTTCAGCAGACCGGATAGCATCTATCTCACCGGTGATCTCAACTGTGCCACCTACTTTCTCCAGAGCCTTACTCACACTGCGTAGATTACCAAGCCCATAATCAACGATGACAATATTTGTCATCGACGACGCCCTCTTGGTTTAGTCCGGGTATCAGGAGTTCCAGAGTCACTGCCATGCATGTCGATGGGATCCTCTTCACCATCACCCCGTCTGCGCCAGACTCCGTCGATCATCCAGGACTCAGGAAGTCCCTGCTTTATTCGCCATCCCTCCATCTTCTCCTCCCATTCTTTCCAGAGTTCTGGAACATGATGGCGGATATTTTCAAGGACTGCCATATCACTGGCTGGACACATGTAACAGCCCATCCGATCAACTCCATGGGTGTACATGGTATTGAACGGTGCCTTCTCACGGAAGATATACAACCATACATGCATGGCGGTCCAGTTGTGTATTGGAGCCAGACAGATCTGATTTCTCACAAACGAGTTTCTCCAGACCCGCGGATTTTTCATTCTGGAGAATGATTCATATTTGCGCTGACCGACAAACGAGACACATTCCTTCCAGGTAGCCTGAATAAATTTACGGAGGGGTTCAAGTTTTGCTGTCTTGCAGCACCACCGGCAGTCAACAGCAGGGGGGCCCTGAATATCGAACTCACGCCAGAACTCTCCTTCAGAGTCCACAGTAAAACATTCTAAATCGAAGTGCCGGGTTATATCTGCCACGTTCTGATATGTGGAGGGGAACTCCATTCCGGTATCAATGAAGAGGATAGGGATCTTCTTATAGGTATTCATTACCACCAGAAGCATCGCAAGGCTGTCTTTTCCTCCTGAGTATGAGACACTCATCGGGAGATGTTCATGCTCGGCGATGTGATCTGCGATAAATTTCCCCGTTGCAGCCTCCAGCCTGACAAGTACATCTCGATTTGCCTGAACAGTATCATCCCAAGTTGCTTTTCCCGGAGTGTAGATCGATGCAACATTCTTCCTGGTTCTGACCACCTGCCCGCGATCCATGGTAGTTGTGTCAGCTGCATCCACCTTTGCTCTGCCAACCCCGACACATTCGCCGGACTTGGTGACCATGAAGACCTCATCCCCGGCTTTAACATGGCCATCACATTCGACCAGACCGGGGGCTAGCAGGCTTGAACCCTCTTTGATTGATGGTGCTGCTCCGTCATCAACAACAATGAATCGTTTCGTGGGTTTTTGGATTCGGGCAGCATCAGGTCGGGGGAGGACTTCCCAAGTGCCGGTGCCTGCAACATACCTCACTGCACCGACTATGGCTCCACCAACGACGATCTCTTCCATCCTGTCCTTATCAGGAACCTTGTTCAGGAGCGCGATCTGTCCATCCGGAATGAGCGTTATCCCAAACTGTTTTTCATAGAGAGAGTTTACAAACAATATATCATCAGGAAATGCTGGTCGTGCATCCCCTGGTGGGGTAACGGGTACCGCTCGTGTCTCTGCCCCGCATGAACAGCGTTCAGCCATGACTGGAGCGTGACAGGAATCGCACCAGTGGAGAAGAATCCTTCCATGATAGAGTCCACCCATATTGTGGTATATATGTGTCCCATTCCTACATACTGGTTATGGATGTAGTGAATTCAATTGAAATCACCAGAATAGAATCCTTCTGTGGATTATGAAACATAAGTCTTATATTATGATCACATCCACTTTCTACTATCACGATTTATCATGAGGTATAGAGTCGATTTAGCAGCGATCTGCTTGAAGATTTGCCAGGAGCGGGTGATCGTGTGAGGTCATTCCTGGTTACTGCATTGCTCGCATTTCTCTTCTATCTGCTCCTTGTGGCCGGTTCAGGAAGTATCCTGTTCTGGTCAGCTGAAGAGATAATTGCTGGAATAATCATTGCAATCGGAACCGGAATGATTGCCCGTCGGATCCTCTGCAGGAATGGAGATTTTCGGATAGTGGATCCGGTACGACTACTTCTTCTTGCATTATACATTCCAGGTCCTTTCTTTGTTGAACTGACAAAGGCAAATCTGGATGTTGCATACCGGGTGATCACCGGAAACATCAGACCCGGAATAATCAGGCTGAAATCCGGGATGAAGAGTGATTTTGCCCTGCTTATGCTTGCAAATTCTATCACACTGACACCAGGAACACTCACGGTTGACGTTGATGAGAAGACCAACGATCTCTTCATCCATGTGATCAACATTGATGAAGAGACGCAGAGGAAAACGTCTCTTGAAGCAGAAGAGATCTTCTCATACATGGATCTTCCAAAATGGATCAGGAGGATTGCAGAATGATCGAGTACTTCTCCTATGCAGCTCTGGTACTTGTCGTTTTGATGCTCGTCTCGATGATTCGATTGTATCTGGGCCCCTCCATCGCAGATCGTGTCGTTGCTGTTGATGCAATCAATACTATGACTGTTGCAGCTATGATTCTTCTTGGGGTATTCTATAAACAACTGATCTTCATAGACATCGCAATCGTCTATGCCCTGCTCTCGTTTGTATCAACCCTGTATATTGCGAAGTATCTTGGGGGTGAACTTTAGATGATCATAGAAATCCTGATTCTGATATGTATCATCATTGGCCTGGTTTTCAATGCCCTTGGAATCATCGGTCTTATCAGGTTCCCTGATGTCTATACCCGTATGCATGCGACCACCAAATCAACGACCTTTGGTTCGATCTTCCTCTGCCTTGGGGTCATAATCTATGGGATCGCTACTTTCTTCGGTACATCAGATGGGCAGTATCTCATGCTCATCCTGCACACCATCCTTGCAGTATTTGCCCTTACCATCAGCAATGCAGTTGGTTCTCATGCAATCGCCCGTGCAGCACACCGGAGCGGTCAGATGCCAACGCCTGGTGTGGTAGACCGTCTAGCAGAGGCAGATCTATGATCGAAATTATTCAGATTCTAATTCTCATTGGAATAATTGCAACGGCTGTTATGATAGTACTGCAGAAAGACCTTATTTCAGCAGCGATTGCATTCGCAGGATTCAGTTTTCTACTCTCAATTGAGTTCTATATCCTGCAGGCTCCTGATGTTGCGATCGCAGAAGCTGCTGTAGGTGCCGGCCTCTCAACTGCGATATACATCATTGCCATTAGGGCAACCCACCAGATAGAGGTGGCTGAATGAAGCAGATCCTGATATGGGCAACTCTGGCGGTTTTTACTGTCGCCCTCTTCTATATCGCACTCGTGATTCCATTCGGAACTCCGCTTAAATCAGACATGGATGATTATTTTATCGCCCATGGCCAGGAACAGACCGGGGGAAATAACATCGTCACGAATATCGTCTTTGACTATCGTGGGTTTGATACCCTCGGTGAAGCATGCGTCCTCTTCACCGCGGTGATGGGCGTTGCGGTTATGTTCACAAAACGCAGAAAGGAGGAAGGTTATGAGTATGAGTAAAATCGTTCGCACAACCGCGGATCTGCTCTTCGTCTTTATCTTTGTCTTCGGGTTTTACGTTGTACTCCATGGGCATCTTACCCCGGGAGGAGGGTTCCAGGGTGGAGCAGTCATCGCAACTGGCTTTATCATGCTCTTCGTTGCTCACCGGATTGAAGATATTACTGATCTCTATACCAAAGTCTCATTTCAGAATAGTGAAGCCCTTGGACTGTCACTCTTTATCGGTACTGCCCTGGTTGCCATAGGTATCGGAAGTACCTTCTTCATGAATTATCTCGCCGGAACTGGCGGTCTTTTTGGTCAGGTTGTTCCATACGGGATAAATGCCGGGTTTCTGAATTCAGCGGGTGTTATTCCGGTGATGAACATCGCAGTTGGTATAGAAGTTCTGGGAGGACTTTCCATAATCCTGGTGTATATGACAAACGGTATTGGTTGGATGGAGGAGACAGAATGAATTTTATCATCGATAACTTCCCGTTCATCACGGTAGCAATTGTGGTTATGCTCGGGATATACACGATTCTGGTAAAAAAAGATCTGATCAAGATTGTGATGGGGCTCTCAATTGTAGAATCTGGAGCAAACCTCTTCCTGATTGCCATGGGGTACAGGTGGGAAGGGATCGCTCCGATTTTCACCAATGCTCCCCAGATTCATATGGTTATGCCGACCGTCCAGGCACTTACCCTGACGAGCATCGTTATCGGGGTAGCAACAGAAGCATTGATGCTCTCAATGGTGATGACAATCTGGCGGTACTACAAGACTGCTGATGTGAGAAAGGTGAACAAACTGCAGGGGTGAGTCATGAGTATCATAATGAATAATCTTCCAGCGTTCCTCATCGCAATTCCTATGCTTGGAGCGATCCTCACTCCGATCATCTCTCGATACGGGGACGCACTACGAAACGGATGGATTTTGCTCATATCCCTCCTGACGTCGATCACGAGTCTCCTCGTTGCCTCAAAGGTCATGAGTGCGGGGACAATTGTCTACACATTCGGTGTCAGTTCCCTGAATCAGATCATACCCCCAGACTCAGGGGGAGTCCCCTTCAGGATCATCTTCACCATCGATGCGATGAATGCCTTCATGCTGATCATCGCAGCAATCGTCGGGTTTTGTATCATGCTGTATTCTGTCTCGAGCATGTCAAAACTCTCCGGGAAAGATGGGTTCTACACCCTTCTTTTCCTCCTGGTGACCGGTGTCAACGGGATGATTGCGACTGGTGACATCTTCAACTTCTTTGTATTTCTTGAGATCAGTTCACTTGCGGGGGCTGCACTTGTTGCGTATCGAATCGATCGGGGAGTAGCAGCGGAAGCGGGTCTGAAATACGGAGCCCTCTCAACAATAGGAGGATTGTTATTCCTTGTTGGGATTGGGATTCTTCTCGCTCAGTACAACTCTCTCAATATGGCAGTCCTCGCGTCGAGGATCCAGATGACCCCCTTAGACATGATCGCTTTCGTTCTCTTCTTTGCAGCACTTGCGATGAAGTGTGGGGCGGTCCCGATGCACTTCTGGACCCCTGATTCATACTCGATGGCACCATCTGCAGTAACTGCCTTCCTCGTCGTCTCCAGTCAGGCTAGTTTATATGGACTCTTCAGAGTCTGTTATACCCTGTACGGATCAGTCATTAACACAGCGACGATTGGGTGGATCATCATCATCCTTGGGGTACTCTCCATGTTCATCGGGGTCACGATGGCAATCCCACAGAAGGATGTTAAACGACTCATGGCGTACCATGCAGTATCTCAGACAGGGTATATGCTCCTTGGTGTCGGTGTCGGTCTTGCAGCTCTCTCAACCCCCTGTATGCTCCAAAGTATCGGAATTCCTGCACTCAAGGGTGGCCTCTTCCATATCATGAACCACGCCATATACAAGGGTCTCCTCTTCATGACCGCCGGCGTGATCTTTTACCGGTGCGGAACGCGGAACCTGAACAAACTTGGCGGGCTTGGTCATAATATGAAGTGGACAATGATCTTCTTCATCATCGGTGCCCTTGCTATCGCCGGAATTCCGCCATTTAACGGATTTGCCTCTAAACTGCTTATTTATGAGTCAGTCTTCCTCTTCAACCCGATCCTGGCAGTAATTGCGATGGTTGTGAGCATCCTTACCCTTGCCTCATTCGTGAAAGTATTTCACTCGATGTTCATGGGTCCTCAACTTCCCGAATTTGCTGATGTGAAAGAGGCACCACTTCCGATGCTGATTGGAATGGGCATCCTTGCGGCTCTCGTCATTCTATTTGGGATCTTCCCTCAGCAGGTCGTTGATATCCTGGTTGCACCAGCGGCAACTGCCCTGATTGACCACAGCGGATACATCCATGCAGTTCTAGGGGGTGCATAATGATAGATGCATTCACCCTGCACACCAGTGCTGGTGCATGGAATCCAATCTTCTATCTGGTTGCACTCGCCATCACCTTGATTATTGGTTGGCTCATCTGGAGCCTTGGCAGATCAGACTATGATACGGGTAAAAATTCAACAGCCCCGTTCCTTTCGGGTAACGAAGAACCCGCAAAAGAGGATGTCCATGTGAGGGCATCAAATCTCTACTGGGGATATACCGATGCTCTTGCCGGGTATTATTCATTTATTAAACCGTTCCATACCGGTAATGCAGCAGATTATCTCCTCTCCTATCTTGCCGTAACTGCCCTCCTCATTATCGTGGTGGTGATCTTCAGATGAAACTCTCCCCATCCTTTAAGCGATCCCTCTGGGTCTTCCATATGAACAGCGGAGCATGCAATGGCTGTGACGTTGAGATTGTTGCAACCATCACTCCCCGCTATGATCCAGAGCGATTTGGGATTCGTCTTGTCGGCTCACCCCGGCATGCTGATGTCCTGCTGGTCACTGGCCCGGTCACCCATACAATGACAGAAAAGGTAAAGCGCGTCTATGAACAGATGCCAAAGCCCGGTGTTGTTCTCTGTATCGGTACCTGTTGCATGTCAGGGGGAGTCTTCTATGATTCATATAATCTTGACGGACCTCTGGATCAGGTAATCCCGGTTGATGTATATGTTCCGGGATGTGCCCCTCGGCCTGAAGCGATCATCTACGGGGTAGTCCAGGCGATCAAAAAACTCGAACGACTCGAGAAGGAGGCAGCAGCATGAGAGCTACACTGACCCCGCAGGCAGTTGCGGATCATTTTTCACAAAAATTCGGGGACCAGATATCTGATATCAGAGTAATTGCATGGGCCGAAGGTGCGAAGAAGATACCCAAGCGTTCGATCTGGATGCGCATTCCTCGCGAGAGCATCGTTGATGCTGTCAGGGAACTGTCCTTGATAGACTATCCGCATCTGGGTGTCATTTCAGCAGTAGACACCGGTGATCTGATTGAGCTCCTATATCACATGCAGATCTTTTTTGGGGGGAAGCACGAGGAGATCGAGGTGACCTTTACGGTTCCGGTGCCAAAGAGCGATCCGCATGTTCCCACCATTGCCGGAGTAATCCCGGGCGCCGTCTATACGGAACGGGAGAAACAGGATATGATCGGGATCATCGTCGATGGAATCCCTGACAACCGGAGAATTTTCCTGCCAGCAGACTTCCCTGATGGGATCTATCCCTGGCGCAAGGATGAGAAAGGTATTCCTGACTCCATGATTAAGGAACTCTGGAAGGTTGGAAGGCCTGAAGATCGTCCCTCACCAGCAGTGAAGGTCATCGAGAAACCTTCTCCTGAACCTGAAGTGCAGAAGGCAGGTGAAACTCAATGAGTGACAAAAAACCATCCTACACCCTCCCAATCGGCCCAATTCATCCGGCACTCAAGGAGCCGGTAAATTTCTCCTTCAAGATGAACGGAGAAGTTATTGAAGAGGTTGATTTTTCACCAGGACGGGCACACCGAGGCATTGAATGGATGGGGATGCGAAGAAACCCGGTTCAGATCATCCACCTCTGTGATCGAATCTGTGGAATCTGTGGTATCCATCACGCCCTCGCCTTTGCACAGGCAGTTGAACAGATCGCTCAGATAGAGGTTCCTGACCGTGCATATTATGTACGAACCATAGTAGCTGAGTTTGAACGAATCCAGTCCCATCTCCTCTGGGCCGGTGTCGCAGCTCATGAACTCGGATTTGATACCCTTTTCCATCTCGCCTGGCAGGTGAGAGAAGAGTCAGTGGATGTAATCGAGTACATCACCGGGAACCGTATCAACTATGGAATCGTAATGCTTGGAGGAACCCGACGGGATATTACCCCTGATATGTTCCCGCGACTTGAATCAGCACTCCAGTACTACGAAGGGCTCATCGCCAAGATGGTAGATCTCTTTCTGACCGACACGACGATTAAGATGCGATGCCGCAACACCGGAGTCCTTTCCCGTCAGCGGGCACTTGAGCTCTGTACGGTTGGACCAACTGCACGTGCTTCAGGTCTTGCGATGGATGTCCGCCTTGATTCTCCCTATGCGGCATATGGAGATCTTGACTTTGATATTGTCCTCCCTGAAGTGTACGGGCAGGAGACGAAAGGGGATGTCTACGATCGGATAGTCGTTAGGTTGTTTGAGATTCCACAGTCAATAGGTATCATCCGTCAGTGTATGGCTCAGATGCCCGAAGGGCCTGTCCTTGCCGAGGAGAAGTATGCAAAACTCCTCATGGGTCTGAAGAAGTCAGCAGGTGAAGCATTTGGCAGGGTTGAGGCACCCCGTGGTGAGGATCTCCATTATGTACGGATGAACGGAAAGCAGGAAGCACCCGAAATGTGGAAGGTAAAGGCCTCCACCTACTCTAATCAGATGGCCTGGATAGAGATGCTCCGCGGTGAGCAGATTGCGGACATCCCAATCATCGTTGCCTCGATCGATCCCTGTATGTCCTGCACAGACAGGGTTGCAATTGTCAGACCGGAAGGAGAAGCAGGAGTGCTTACCAAAGAGGAGTTACATCGACTATCTGTAGAGCGAACCAGGAGGATGCAGAAATGACCGGCCCTCTGCTCCCTGCAATCGGAGGTACCATCATGGTAACCCTCTTTGGCATTGTTGCAGGACTTCTCCTGATGGGAGTGGATCGGATATGTGCAGCCCGGATGCAGATGAGACAGGGCCCCCCCCTGCTCCAGCCTTTCTATGATATCAGAAAGCTTCTCACCAAGCAGTCTGTTGTCCCGGCAAATGCCATCCCATTCATCTTCAATGCGGCACCGATCATCGCCTTAGCATCATCGGTGATGGTTCTGCTCTATATCCCAATCGGGAGTATCAATCCGGCCGGCGCGATGATTCCGGTTGTCAGTGAATGGGGCGATCTGATTCTTATTATGTACCTTCTGACAATCCCGGCTCTTGCCATGGTTGTCGGAGGGTTTGCCTCTGGCTCACCCTATGCAAGCATTGGTGCCCAGCGTGAGATGGTCACCATGATTGCGTATGAGTTCCCGCTCGCTATTGCCCTGATATCTGTAGCCTGGCGCCTGGCCATTGCCGGCTATGCAGATCCCTTCTCAGTGCTTACTCTTGCATCTACTCCTATCTGGTCGGTAGTCGGCCCGGTAGGGATCATCGGATGCATCATTCTGCTGCTGGTCCTTGCCTGGGTTACCCCTGCAGAACTCTCACGGGTCCCCTGTGACACCCCTGAAGCAGAGACTGAACTGTGTGGGGGGTTATTGGTGGAGTACTCAGGACGAAACCTGGCTCTCTTCTCTCTTTCGATGGCTGTGAAACTGGTTGCGATGGCTGGCCTTACTGTCCTGCTCTTCCTTCCCTGGAATCTCTCACCTCTGCTTGGGATTGGGGGTATCGGATCTATCGGAGTGGATCTCATCTTCTTCCTGATCAAGATCGTTATCGTGATGTTCTTCTCGGTCTCACTCATCAGGGTTGCAATGGCACGGTTTAGGATCAATACAGTAGTTACCCTGTACTGGGGATGGCTCACTGCTGCAGGTCTCTTTGGGATGGTTCTCATCATCCTTGATGGGATGCTGTCTTCAGGGGGGTGCCTCTCATGATCCGACTCCCTTCAGTCCGGATGGTTCTGGGCCAACTCTTTAAAAAACCGGCCACCAACCTCTTCCCCGCAAAAAATCTCCCCCCTTCCATCACAGCTTACCTTGACGCGGTTGCTGCTGGAACAGCGACCATTAATCCCCCCATCACCACCCCACCAAGGTTTAGGGGAAAGATTACGTATGATCGGGATACCTGCATCGGGTGCAAGATGTGTATCAGGGTCTGCCCGGCTAATGCGATAGAGTTCCTTCCTGATACCAAACGGGTACGCATCTGGGTAACCCAATGCGTATTCTGTAGCCAGTGCAATGAGGTCTGCCCAAAAGACTGCCTGCAGATGTCATCAGAATTTCTTCTGGCTACCGAGGATCGGTATGCTGAGAATATGATCGTAGAATAATTCCTTCTTTTTCGATGAGATCGCCTGTGCTACCGCGCCCTGCATACAGATCCCGATTCACCCGGTAATCAGACCTAAAATGAGTGTTCAATTCCAAAAAATCCTGTTCTTAAAATTTCTACCGGATAAGGGCTGAAGATCCTCCTGTTCCAGAAACTGGATATTTAGGGCTATTTTGGTGTAATTGCGCTGTAATCGGGTACCTTGCAGGAATCAGGAAACACAATTATTATATAATGCCTATTCGGATGATTCCTTCAGGTGATATCGAATGCCACTTCCCCCCCTAATCCCGCCGGTCTCGGTCACCCCGTATCTGGCAAGTTCGGCTCTGATCTCCTGTACCCACGAGGTCATCCGAAAATGCGCCCGAGAGAATACTTCGACAACCCTGGATGAAACCAATCAGATTGGAGGTCTGTATAGGTTTGTCAGGGATAAGATTGCCCATTCAGGAGATATCGGTCAGACCAGCCTGGTCTGGAAAGCACATCGGGTTGTCACTGCAGGTCATGCACTCTGTTTTGGAAAATCACATCTGCTTACTGCACTCTGCCGGGCTGTGGGCATCCCGGCAGGTCTCTGCTATCAACGGGTTAAAAGGTCTGATGGAACCTATGTCCTTCACGGTCTGACTGCCATATGGCTTGAGGATGAAGGACGTTGGATCAGGCTGGATGCGCGGGGAAATATACCTGGCATCGCTGCAGAATTTAATCCTTCAGGGCCTGAGCAGATCGCATACCCGGATATGAAGGATCCTGGTGAGTGGCTGGCTCCACAGATCTATGCCGACCCCTGGGAGGAGATTATCCGGACCTATGAACATGCAGAAAATGTTATCAGGTTCATAGAAGCAACTGCTTCTATTCAGATCCCGGAACAGCCCATATCCCGCGTTATGCCTATCCCGGCAGCTCAGGGATAGAAGATATCAGGAGTAACTGATCACCGATGATAGGGTATGCCTCTATTGATGGTGTACGCTCGGTAGAGTTGTTCAAGGATTAGCAGCCGTACCATCTGATGTGGGAACGTCATCGGTGAGAGTGAGAGCAACAGATCTGACCGGCCCCTCACCTCACCAGAAAGTCCATGGGGGCCACCGATAAGAATTGAGATCTTATGGGGGCCGTCGATCTCCCATCCTCTGATCAGTTTAGCAAGTTCTTCACTTCCCATCTGTTTTCCTACTGGATCCAGCGCAATTATGAGATCTGACTTTCCAGAAGCGCTCAGGAGGTGATCGCCCTCAACTTTGCATGCAGTAAGGATCTCATGGGCTGAAGCTCCCTCCCTAGCGCGTTCCTCGGAAAAATCGGTTATTCTGATTGTTACAAACCCTGATAGACGACGGAGATACTCTTCAATCCCATCACGAAGAAACGGTTCCTTTATCTTCCCGACTGCAATGAGATGAATCTGCACGCTATCTCCACTCCTGTTCAAAAGATTGTTTCATTAATAATAATTCAGTGTTTCATTATTCCTGAAGGAAAATTGCCAGGAGGTAAGCGAACGTGAACGTAAGGAGGATGTTGAAGGGTTACCGTTGTCCCCCGAAATTGAAGGGAAAAAAGGGAGAAAGATTAGAATACCTCTACCCCGTCGTCCATTGGTTCGAGGAGTTTCTCCCCGGTATAGGCATTTATCTCCACTATCTTCTTTCCTTTGATCTGCCAGACCGGGAGAAACAGTTCGCTCAGGGTCAGGGAGAGATTGCTTCGATCAGGTGATACATTCTTCTCCTCATAATAGATGGCATCCCCTTTAACCTGCCGTGCCTTCACTTTCTTAGTCATCGCCTTGATGAGTAGGGCGGCAATCTTCTCGTCGGCCTCTTTTTCATTCAGCTGAGCACGGATCACTTCTGCACCGACTGGGATCTCACGCCGGGTGATGGTACCTGGATCAATATCAATGACCAGGCTGTTGATGGCATTGAGTGCACCGATACCAGTTCTCTCAAAAGATACCTGTTGATCCTTGAAGCTTCCGCTACCGCGGCTGGTATATTTAAAAAGCCAGTACGGAATGAACTTTAACGTGGCCACACCCGGAATTCCCGCCTTCTTCTCAGCATCCTCACGATGGATCTTTACCGGCAGATACGCAACCCGTGAATCTCCTTCATTACATAAGGTTTCAGATCCTCTATCAAATCTGCTTGAGGTAGCCCCATTTATGATCAGCCTGAGTTCCCTTCCCAGAACACGGGAAAGAACCGCCTCACCAGCAAATCTGGCAAACTCTTCAGGATACCAGATGACACAGTCTGGTGCCTCAAGGATGGGATCAAAGGTGACAAGGAGTTTTATACATCGCTCCTCACCCTTCCCGGTATGTACTGTGTATTCAGTTTCAGCAAACCGGGACGCTTCTTCCTGATCATCAGAACAGACAGCGACCAGATACGTTCCATCATGGATTGCAGAAAGGTCAACCGGCGGTGTTCCGGGGTGTACATCATACCCGGCAGCCTTCAAAATATCCATGACCTCCCTGACAACCTTCTCTCTGATCCTCTGCTCCATTACCTATAGATCACCTTAAAAAAAGAACAATTTTTCTATCTCAATACCGGATAGACTGAGTAATGAGTGATACCCTCAGGTTTGTCAGCCACCGGATTGAAGACTACGCGATGCAGGTCACCTTCAAACCTGCAGAAGGGACTGGGACTGTGGTCTACAACCTGTCGTTGGTGAAGAAAGAAGATCTTGATCGTGCACTGGCAGTTTTTCGAGCGACGACTGAATCAGGGGTTTCTCCCAGTGGTCTGATACGGATTCTTGAAGAGGGCGAAGTGAATGACGGGTATTGTGTCCCTGCCGGCCATTGTGGCCTCCTCACTCTCTGTAGTACCACTCTTGACGGCCTTCTTATCGGGCGCGGAATCCCATTCAATCCGATTGGGGGTGGCGTTGTTGAGATCACTGAGAACATCCCACGAAGGTTTACCCACCTGATAAAATATGAGTATACCACCATCGATCCCCTCCAGGTTCTTATCTCCCAGGAGATTACGTCGGTGCAACAGGTAATGCGCACGGGTAATGGCAGCCTTCTCGGAAATATCAGGGAATGTCATATGGAGGCTGAAGAGAAGGTTGAGGAGATCCTGGAAGAGTTATCTGAGAGTTATTTTACCGGGATTCTGGATCTCGGTCTTCCCAACACCCCCTGCCTGGGTGTTGCCGTGGATCCGCAGTATATGGGGGTCGCCGCGCTCGGAGGGACAAATTGGATGGCCGCACTGCGTGAAGAGGGGGTATATGTTAAAATGCAGGCTATGAAAGGAGTTACAGATATTTCACGGATGCAATTTATCACAGATTTATAGAAACAGACCAGATGATTTTTATCTTTTAAGATGGATGAACTGGTATGATGGACCTCCCGCTCAATAACCCTGACATCAGGTCCGGGGCAGAGATCCGGTCAGTCCTTGCAGATCCTGATTGTTCCTGTGACGGCCCGCTGTATGAGATGTACCGCGGTATTGCATGTTCAGAAGAGGACAGGCAATGGCTGGCAGAACACCAGGTCAGATATGACGTGACACGGATTTTTCCAAAGACTATCTGTCGTGAACTGATCAAGACCAAAGGTCATTATCATCCAATATCGCCAGACGGACTGGCATACCCTGAGATATATGAAGTTCTTGAAGGTGAAGCATATTATCTGCTCCAGAAGCGGGATCTCACTGATATCATTCTGGTCAGGGCGGAAAAGGGAGATCTCATCCTGATTCCACCGGGGTACGGCCATGTAACCATAAATCCGGGAAAAGAAACCCTGACGATGGCGAATTTGGTTTCTTCAGCTTTTGCCAGTGAGTATCTGCCGTATGAACAGATGCGGGGTGCTGCATACTACCTCTTTGCTGACGGGACTATGAAGAAAAATCCGGCGTATCCCCCTGACATCCCAGAAATACGGATCATTGATGCAACCGGAACCACCCTTTCAGAACCGTTCCCAGATAAGGCGTTGTATAAATGCGTAGGGGATGAACTACGGGTCAGATTCCTGAACCAACCAAAAGAGTTTGAAGAACAGTATAATAGTCTCTGCCTCTTTACCTGATTTAAAGTAGGGACGGAGCAGGCATCTGTTTGTGCCTGGCCCCTCCCATCCATGCAAGAACCTTTTTTTCTGTATCCGAGACAAGGCTGTCACTTCCGTTGTCCAAAGAGCGGATGGCATTATCTATCTCTGTATAGGTCAGGCCAAGTTCACCTTCATCAGTCTGACCTTGCCAGAGACCTGCGGTTGGGGGACGGCTGATGATTGCTTGAGGGACACCCAGAGATCGTGCCATATCCCATACTTCTGTCTTGAGAAGATGAACAAGCGGCTGCACATCGGCTGCATTATCACCATACTTAGTGCAGTATCCAAGCAGGAACTCAGTACGGTTCGAGGTTCCGCATACTAGGTATGAGTCACGATTAGCCGTGTAGTAGAGAATGGTCATCCGGGTCCGTGCCATCAGATTTCCAAGAAGATAGGGTGTCTCCACAAAATTTGGAAGATTCCGGTATTGATCCAGAAGTGGTCCTATCGGGATTGTTGAGAACCGGATACCCAGGTGATCAGCAAGAGCTGCCACATCATCAGCATCTTCAGATGGTGTTACTCCGCTCGGAAGAAATACTCCGAGAACACGATCAGACCCCACCGCCTGGCAACAAAGGGTTGCAGCAAGCGCGGAATCCACCCCCCCGGAGATCCCGATAACATATCCTTCTGCTCCGGCCAACTCCAGCGACGTTTTCAGGAGTGTACAGATCTGGTCGATTGACTGTGATGATGACATGAGAACTCCAGTACTTCCTCATAGTTCGGGTGGAAAAAGATATCAGTCATGCTGAAGGAGAAGGGTAAGATGGTCGGCATATCTACGAAGTGCGTGTGGTGCTGAGGGGTGACCAGATGAGAACCGGATGAGCAGTTCTTTAATATCGCCCTCAAGTGTCTTGCCTCCGACACTAGCGATGCCTGATCCTTCGTCAGGTACTCCATGCTGTTTTGCATAGATGGCCAGCTCATCATGAGGAATCTCCCTGAAAGGTAGCATCACCGGTATATCCATACTTCCCCGCGAATGAGTGAGAAGCCCCATATCACCTAGGAATATAGCATACAGAACTTGAATTGCGACTTTATCAGAACTGTCGGGAAATGCAACTCTGGTCACTCCTGCATCTTTCGCAACCTCTGAAAGAGTCTGATACCAGGCGGGTGTCTTAAGATTTGACTTCCCGGGCATCGGAGGGGGAGGGAGAGCAAGGCGCACAATTGTGACATCAGTTCTTCTCTCCAGGAGATGCTCAAGAAAAAAAACGAGCGCGCCTGAAGAGGGCAGACCGGATATTACCCCGATCCTATCTCCTTTGACCAGCCAGTGGTTCTGGCGTATGGTCCTCTTAGCCCTGATCTCAACATCTGTACAAAGATGTTCCTCACAGAGATGGCGGCCTGAATACCGCTGGAAGATTATCGCCGGCCGCCGGCATTGAACACATTCCATGGAATATCCAATCAGTCTTAACTATTCTCTGGCATAAACCCATAAGCTGATGCATCTCTCGGCTGAACACATCAGGGCACTTCACAAGTACGAGATTCGAATTCTTCAGTCAATTGAGTACCTGATGACCCGGTATGACTGGGTGCCGGTGGAGGATCTCATTCATAATAGTCGTCTCTCGTCCAATGAGGTCGAGTACCGCACCCGCAGACTCGCGGAGCGGGGAATGATTAAATTTGTTCAGGTTCCCTACCCCGGGTATACCCTTCTTTACAACGGGTATGACAGCCTGGCAATCGATTATTTGGTAAAAAGAGGAACTATATCTTCTCTGGGTCAGCTCATCGGGGAAGGGAAAGAGTCGCGGGTCTATGAAGCAATGGGAATCGGCCCGGTCATCCTTAAACTCCACAGGGTGGGACAGCGATCGTTTAAATCTGTTCAACGGTCACGAGGATTTCTTCCAGATAAGGGGCATTGCCCCTGGATCTTTGCCTCTCATCTTTCAGCCGGCCAGGAGTACACAGCATTATCAGCATTGCAAAAAGCCATATCAACACCAGCCCCGATCATCATGAACCGCAATGTTATTGCGATGTCGCTGGTTGCCGGAATGAATCTCAGTGCCGTGACCCTTGAAGATCCCCACCTGATCTTTGATGATATCATCAGGCAGGTTCGGATTGCATATAAACTGGGATACATTCATGGCGATCTCTCTGAGTTTAATGTCATGACTGATGGCAGCCATGCGGTAATCATAGACTGGCCTCAGTGGATACCGCCCACACACGAGAACGCAATCGAGATCCTTGATCATGATATCAGGACGGTTTGCCAGTTCTTTGATCGCAAGTATGCCATTAAGACCGATGTTGATGAGCTCAGAGCCAGTGTGATCGGGTGAAGGTCTTCGGTATCGATATCATCAAAGGATCTGTGCGTTCAAAGACCATCGCACCAACCTATGCACTTGTTACTGCTGATGGGGGGGTGATCACCGGTGAGGAATCAGTGTCCCTCTTCCGCCTCCAACGACTTTTATTCCGTCACCGGCCTGATATTCTTGCAGTAGACAGCATCCAGGAGATAGCTCCCCATACCCAGGATCTGTACCGGTTTCTGGAGGGACTTCCGCCTCAGACCCGGTTAGTCTCTGTCACCGGTGGAGAGAAGAAAACCGGACTTATCCAGGTTGCAGCACGGTTCAATATCACCTTTAACCGGCTGGATCCGTTTGCAGAAGCTAAAGCGATTGCTCTTGTCGCCTCCCATGAGACCGGGGTTGAGGTGGTTGCTTTCGAGAAAGAGACCGAGATAGTTGTGAGCCGGAACCGTTCTCCTGGGAAAGGGGGATGGAGTCAGAACCGGTACGCACGCAAGATACATGGAAATGTCCTGACCTATGCAAGGGATATTGGGAAAGAACTCGAAGATGCAGGCCTCAACTTCTGGAAAAAGGAGTTCAAGGCGTTTGGTGGAGTTTCCCGCGTGGTCTTCCATGTCAGGGAGAAACGGGAGAACATTCCGGTATCAACCTCCCGGGGCGGAGATGTCCAGGTTCGCATTGCAGGGAAGAGACTTGAGAGGATCCAGTACAGGCCTCTATCGGGCAGACCCCGGTATCTGATTGTTGGAATCGATCCTGGTACCACCATCGGTATTGCTGCACTTGATCTGAACGGGGAACTGGTCACGGTACACAGCTCTCGACAGATGACCATGTCCGACACCATAGAACTTCTCTACTCCCTTGGAAAACCAATCATCATCGCTACCGATGTCTCCCCCATGCCCTTTTCGGTGGAAAAGATTCGGCGCGCATTTCAGGCAACCCCCTATGTACCCAGGCATGATATTAGTGTTGAGACAAAGTATGACCTTGCCGGCCAGTACAGATACTCAAACGATCATGAGCGGGATGCACTGACCGCTGCTATCGAGGCGTATAGATTCTGGAAACATAAATTTGCGAATGTTATCAAACGGGTCCCTTCAGGGGTGGATCTTGAGGAAGTCAGGGTCGGTCTCATTAAAGGCCAGTCCCTTGAACAGATCCTTGATCTGATTAGGGGCCCAACCCGCAGGCAGGAAGAGAAGAGACCTGATATCTCGATAGAAGCTCCTGACGAGCGGGTCCGGGTGCTGGATGGGCTCGTGAAGGATCTCCGTGGGCTGGTAGCTGACCTGCAGAGAGATCTTGAGCAGGTAAAAAGGGAGAACCAGAGACTGATAAGACAGAATCAGTCCCTTCGATCAGCCCGTTCAGTTGAGATGAAGATAGAACCAGAGATCGCAAAGCGGGATCTAATCATAGAAAACCTGAAGCATCACCTGAAGACTGAAGAGAAGAGTAACAAGAAATTGGTACGACGTTTGAAGCGTATGAAAGAGGCTGATTCCGGAGGGCCATCGCCCGGATTAGTAGCGGTAAAAATTCTTCCTGACCTTTCCCGTGAGAGTGTTCGTATGATCACCGAACGGGTGGGAATCAGGAGCGGAGACATCCTTTATATAAGATCATCCGGATCCTGGGGGAAGAATATTATTCATGAGTTAGCCGGAATCGGACTTATGGTTGTTGTCCTTGGCGAAAAGAAAGGAAGTCAGATCAGCCCTGAGCTCAGGGATATCTCATTTGAGGAAGAATTGCCTATCGTTTCCGGCGCAGATATCCCCGTTCAGCTGCGGGGAGAACTCGGATACTGCAATCCTGACCTGATAGATGATGCAATCAGTGCATGGAGGGAGGAGCACAGCCTCTTCCTGAGAGGGAAGCGTGAAGAGATGTTTGAAGGTCTATTCAAGGAGTACCAGGCTGAACGAGAACGGCAGGTGAAGAGACGTGGATGATCGGGCACTCCTTGGTGTGATAGCCCCGCAGCTTGGCGATCTGGCAGTCACTGATGATTGTGCTATCCTTCCGGCAACCTCCGGTACCCTGGTGGTATCAACTGATATGCTCCATGAAAAGACAGATTTCCCCCCCGGCATGACAGATTGGCAGATCGGCTGGATGTCAATGGCTGTGACAATAAGTGATATCGCTGCGATGGGTGGGATGCCACGATTTCTGACCCTGGCAATAGGGCTTGATCGGGAGGATCGGCTCGGAGAGATTATTAGTGGGGGGGATTCCTGCTGCCGGCACTATCAATCGTCATATGTCGGGGGCGATCTTGATGCACATACCGAACTGACCATCGTCTCCACTGGGATCGGAGTGGTCCAGGATGGAAGACCTGTCAGAAGATCCGGGGCTAGTCCGGGAGATCTGATCGGGGTGACCGGTGTGCACGGACGGGCCATGGCAGGGCTGCAGGGAGATCAGCGGTACTGGCGTGATCTTTGTGAGCCACAACCGCGAGTTAAAGAAGGGGTAGAGATCAGAAGAGCAGGTGGCACCTCGATGATGGATATCAGTGATGGTCTTGCACTCTCTCTCCATGACCTCATGGGGGCATCAGGAACGGGGTGTAGAATTTTTTGTGAGAATATACCTGTAGTGTCTGGTTACTCTGCTGATGATGCCCTGAAAATGGCACTCTATGGGGGAGGAGATTTTGAGTTACTCTTTACTATCCCACCAGAAAAAATTACGCAGATACCCGCTTCGGCAACAATCATCGGAGAAGTTTCTGCAGAAAATGGGAATATCCTTCTTGATGGTGTACCTCTCCCGGCAGAAGGATATCGTCACCACTGGTAAGTATGCTTCCAGTACGCCCAGTTATTTGAGAAGAGTGAGTATCCCTGATACAGGTTATCATAGATCCTCGCGACATAGAGATCTTCTCCGATCCTGGTAAAATAGGGGAATGCCTCAGATATTTTTCCCTGTTTGTACAATATTCGTCCCATGCCATACAGTGCATCATAGTTATCCGGTTCTATCTTCAGGGCTTCAGAGAAGTCTGCCATCGCTTTCTCATCCTGATCGGTCTTTTGATACGCTGCACCCCTGTTCACGTACGGAACTGATGAGTTCACACTCATATTGATCCCCTGACTGAAGGCATCAATAGCCCCATAAAAATATCCCTGCTGAAAGTGAGCAAATCCCAGGCTGATCCATCCGGCAGTTAGGTTAGGATCGGCTGTAACTGCATGACGGTATGCCTCTTCTGAAAGATCAAACTGGCGTGCCCGGTCAGCTGCATATCCGGTATTCATCCAGGCGAGGGTATTGTTTGGCTCCTTGGCAAGGAGGTCATCATAAAAATGTAAAGACTCTTCAGCTCTGTTCTCTTTACGAAATGTCTCGATCAGGCCCTGCCATGCACTATTGCTGTCAGGAGCGATCTCCAGCACCTTTTTAAAAGACTTTTCTGCAGTATCATAATCCTTAGCCCAGAATGAGGCATCTCCGAGGAGATATAAGGCATCAGCAGACCCCGGGTTCAATTCTACGGCCTTTTTTGCTGCCTGAGCTGATCCGGTATAATCTCCCAGAGTCTTCTTTGTCTGTGCCATATATACCCATGACGCGGGGTCATCAGGATTTATCCGGGTGGCATTGGTGAACTCATACACTGCCTCCTGATAGAGCTCTTCCTGCATCATGAGATAGCCGATATTGGTATGAGTTGCCGCGTTGTCAGGATCAATCGTCAGAGATCGGTTAAAGGCATCTAGAGAGGAGTTGAACTGCTCCAGATTTGCATAGGAGAATCCAAGATTTGACCAGGCTTTTGCTGAACGGTTATCAATCTCAAGTGCCTCCATGGAGAGATTTATCGCTTTGTCAAATCTCCCAAGTGAGTTGAGGGAACTGGAGAAAGAAACAAGTACTTCCGTATCTTTTGGATCGGTTGTATACAAATGTGAGTACTTATCCGCTGCCTTATCAAATCTGGAGGCTTTCATCAGGAGATCAGCTTCGACCTTCAGGGTTGTCTGATTCCCTGGTCTGATGAGATTATACTGCCCATACGCAATAGCAGCTTCATAATACCGTCGTGATGATTTAAGGAGATCTCCAAGAGCGATCCATGAATCAGCATCAGTGCTGTTTAGGAGGATCGCCCGATCATATGCCTTTGCCGCTTCATTATACCGGCTGAGTCTGGCGTATGTTTCTGCCTTCTTTACCCAGATCGATGAACTATTCGGGCTGATATTTGATGCAGTATTATACAAACCCAGTGCATCTTCGTACTGCCCCTCACCATATCTGATATTGCCGATTGCAAGATATGCAGGATCGTATGCAGGGTCTGATCTGATAGCCTGCTCGAGATCCTGAATTGCTTCTTTCTTCTGATTCAGCGCAATGAGCAGGAGTCCACGCAAGGTAAGGGCGGTGGCATTTGTCGGATCAAGGGAGAGAGCCTGGTTATAGGATTCATAGGCCTCGTCATATTTTCCTGATTTTTGCAGAAGGTCGCCTGAACGGGTCCAGAGATCAGGATTTGACGGGTTCAGCCTGATGGCCCCATCTATCAGCGTAATGGCGGAAGAATAATCGCCTGATGATGCCTCATCAGAACCAGCCTGGGTCAGATTTGCACTTACATCGGTGATATTGACGGGTTTATCTGATAAACAGCCAGCAGTTAGTATGATCAGCAGAATACAGAAGAGCCCTGAACAGAGTGATTTCACTGTTCTCTGAGGCACTTCTCCAGATTTACGATTGCAGAAAATATGGATCACCTGAAAAAAGTTAATATGCGTTGTTATAGGGGATCGTTGCAGCAATCCGGTATGCCCCGGTGATGTTCATCGTGTCAGTATATCCTTTCTGAGTGTTCGGAGTCAATGTTATCGTTGCAGCATCGTACTGTGCATTTCCGACGACACCCGAAAGACCTGAAGGCATGGTTACAACATTCTTTGGTTCAGGGAAGAAATCTTCCGGGATCGGCTGATCTGTTCCTGAACCCTTCTCTGCCACAGTGATAAACTCAATTTTTCGTGAGGTGCTCAGCCAGGAGAGATCGGTAAACTGACCCATTTTGGTGATATTGTACTTCTCTGCTGTCGTCTCATACAGAACATTTTTACCGATCGTGAGTGTCACATCGTAGGTTCCCGGTTCAAGGTATGTATATGATGGATTCTGATCCTCAGAGGTGTTCCCTTCTCCAAAATCCCATAACCATGCCTCTGGAAATCCATACGAGAGATCGTAGAAATTTACCGTAAACGGAGCATCTCCCTTCACCCGATCAGCAGTGAAATCCGATGCCATATTATCAAGAGTAAAGGTTCCCCATGAGGGGTGGCAGAGGTAGAAGTTTGAGGGCTTTCCGAGATCTACCGGCTGAATCGAGAACTCAGCTGATACCGGTAATATAAACAGGAGTAATGCCAGTACCCCGATCAATAATCCGGTATTGAAAACTCCGGCAATCCTGTTTTTATAAGCGTATCCCTGATGCATAATCAAAATTTTTCCGAAGATTGATGATGGTCCCGGTAACCTCAGTCTTATCTTTCCACTCCATGTGGGAAGACTCATTCAGGAGCAGATTACGTCCCTCATACGTAATGACCGAAAATTCTGTCCTCGCCATGCCAACTGCCCCTGCCATACTGGTCTTATTGGCTGCACCAAGACTGAAGGAGTACTTCAGGGCAGCCGGTGCACCCCCCTCCCCTACCATTGAGGCCTTTACTGAGGATTCAAGTGCTACGTTCTGCATATTTGCAACTGATGAAGATGCACGGACTGAGTCACCGGATGCGGGAATGATTGTCTCACCTGCAATCATAGACTCACCCCATACACCTGTGATTGTTATCAAGATCAGGGTACAGAGAACAAATGAAACAATTTGGATCTTTTTAAAAATTACCATCACTCGTTCTCAGTATGTTCATTTAGTCGTCCCAAATAGTTTCTTCCCTCTCACCTGAAAAACGTGGGAAGAAGATCCAGATCAGAGATGAACACCTGATTTGGCCTCGAAGGATTTGCCGAAGTTAAAGATCAGACCATTGACCTTTGTCGCATCAGCAAACTCCTTTGTTGATGAGAAGTTCGTGGTGTTAGAATATCCTTCCTGATTTTTGACTGAGAACGCAGTCGCTGCAGAACCTTCAGCATATGGCAGACCTGTTGACATGTCTGGATGAATACCGAGTTCAAACCCGATTGCAGCAGGGACCGTATCATCATAGGCTGTTGAGCGGGCTTTTGCCTTCGTTGTTAGCTGACCTGAAGTGAGCTGCACATCAGAGGAGGCACCATAGTTGCTATTGAATCCCCCGATATATTTGTCCACGATTGAGGCTACCAGGGTGTTATGGATACTCTCGTTCGTCAGAGTCCAGTTTCCTGATGTGTCAAGGGTCAGCTTCTCAGACGCAGCCATTTTACTCCCTTTCTCAGGATCTGTTGCATAGGTGGATACTATTGCAGAGTCTATGTTATAGGTTCCTTCTTTCTGTGGTCCTTCATCAAAGGTTTGATGCTTTGCCTGGGAAAGATACCCGCCGTTAGTGGTCAGATCATTCTTATATACTACATTTGATACTGCTTCGCCCTGGTACAGAAAGCCACCTTCATGGATCCCGTGACTGGTTGAGTCTATTTCAACCTCTGTATGGGCATCAATCATCCCGACAAGCTGGATATTACTGGTTGACGGCACCTGGAGATTATTTGTCTTGCTCACATTGGGAAGCCTGTCTGCTCCGACGAATGAAAATACGGAGAGAATTATCAGCAATGTGATGGCAATTACACGATATCGATATTGAATCATAACCTGAACCCCGGATGAACTATGTGTATAGGTTTTTCCGGAGTGAATAAGAACATGGTGGTATTCGATTAAAGAATTAAAAAATGAACGCCCAGATCGGAATTCGAATCCGAGTCGTCGGCGTGACAGGCCGACATGATAGGCCACTACACTATCTGGGCATAAATTGCAAGGATCCCGCCTCCCGGAATCGAACCGGGGACATCGCGGTAACTGCGCAGTGACCTCGTAAGGCCAAACAAAACTACAGCCGCGCACTCTACCAGGCTGAGTTAAGGCGGGATTGGTGTTGCCTCATTAGTTAAGCACGATGTACATATAATTCTATCGTGAAATCGGTTGGGTTAGGTATCCCCCGAACCTTACCCCTTTTTCAGAATGCAGGGCTTATTATTATGTACATTATAATGGTGCGAGTATGACGGGAGTTCCTGATATTCTATGGCTTGAGGAGATAAGAAAAGAGGATATCCTATCAGTCGGCGGGAAAGGAGCCTCCCTCGGCGAGATGGCGTCTATCGGCCTTCCGATCCCTCCGGCATTTGTTGTAACCAGCCAGGCATTTCGCCGGTTTCTCATTCAGACCAGACTTGAAGACGGCCTCTACGCGCTTTTAGAGGGCGTTGATGTGGATGATAATGAGGTCCTTGAAGCGGTAGCAGAAAAGGCTAAAAAACTCGTTGATACTGCACCAATGCCTGATGATCTCAAGGATCAGATTGTCCTGGCCTATGAGAAACTCTCCAGGGGTGGGGATATTGTGGCAGCGAGATCCAGTGCTACAGCCGAGGATCTTCCTGATGCAAGTTTTGCAGGCCAGCAGGAAACTGTACTCAATATCAAGGGATCTGAAAACCTCCTTCGGGCGGTGCAGGTCTGCTGGGCATCCCTGTATGGTGCCCGCGCAATATATTATCGCACAAAACAGGGGTTCGACCACCACTCTGTCAACATCGCCATCGTTGTGCAGCGTCTGGTCCCGTCAGAGAAAGCAGGAGTGATGTTCACCTCGCATCCGGTCACCGGGGAACATCTTGCAATAATAGAGGGATCCTGGGGTCTTGGGGAGTCAGTAGTTTCAGGTTCAGTCTCTCCGGACAAATACGTTTTTGATACAAAGGTAGAGCGGATAACTGACAGATATATCGCAACAAAACGGATTGAGATCGTAGCAGAAGGGGAGTACGGGACAAAAACTCTCGATGTCGAACCAGAGCGTCAGGAGATGCAGGTTCTCTCTGATGAAGAGGTCAGGCGTCTGGCTATCTATGGGATGGTCTCTGAGGATCATTACAGTGTTCCCCAGGACATGGAGTGGGGGATCGTTGGCGACCAGATATATATTCTCCAGTCCCGTCCGATAACCACTATCAAATCCCCCGGGAAAAAAAACGATAACGTAGGAAAAGCATCAGAAGAGAATATTATCCTTACCGGTACAGGCGCTTCCCCTGGTATTGCCAGTGGCAGAGTTGCTATCATCTATGATGTCAGGGATATCGGGAAGGTAAAAGAGGGCGATATCATGGTAACCAGGATGACAAATCCTGATATGGTTCCTGCCATGAGAAAAGTTGCCGGAATCATTACTGACGAAGGAGGCATGACATGCCATGCAGCTATTGTATCCCGGGAACTTGGAACACCTGCTATTGTCGGGACAAAAACCGGGACCCAGGTTCTTACCGAAGGGCAGATTGTCACGATGGACGGGCATAAAGGTATCATCTACGAGGGTGTTTTGGATCGACAATTGCAGGCTGAAGACAGGGAGCCTGGACAGGTGATCATGGCATCATCAAAGATAATCACGGCAACCTCGGTGAAGGTAAATGTTTCAATGCCTGAAGCAGCAGAACGTGCTGCGTCGACTGGTGCTGATGGGGTAGGCCTCCTCAGAATCGAGCACCTTATTCTCGGCCTCAATAAAACCCCAGGATGGTTTATCGAGAACCACCGCGAAGAGGAGTTCATCAAAGAGCTCATGCGAGGGATCAAGGTTGTCCTCGATGCGTTCCCAGGAAAGACTGTCTGGGTCCGAACTCTTGATGCTCCGACTGATGAGTTCAGAAATATGCAGGGGGGTCATCGTGAACCAAGTGAACACAATCCGATGCTTGGATGGCGCGGAATCCGGCGAGACCTTCAGAGCCCACAGCAGTTCAGACTCCAGATAGAGACCTTCAAACGATTGTGGGATCTTGGTTATGACACCCTTGGAATCATGTTCCCCATGGTCTCCCATCCCAATGAGTTTATCAGGGCAAAAGAAGCGTTCAGAGAAGCCGGGGTGGATGTTGAGAAGGTCGATCTTGGTATTATGGTCGAGATACCGTCAAGTGCCATTATCATCGAGGATTTCATCAAGGCAGGGATTAAATTTGCCTCCTTTGGAACCAATGATCTCATCCAGTATACTCTTGCCATTGACCGGAACAACGAGAACGTAACTAATATGTACTGGCCAAAGCATCCGGCGGTACTTGCATTAATCGATCATGCCATTCAGGCCTGCCGCAAGGGGGGAGTTGAGGTCTCCATCTGTGGTCAGGCAGGAAGTGAACCAGATATGGTGCAGTGGCTTGTTGAGCATGGGATCACCAGTGTCTCAGCTAACATCGACGCAATCGCAAAGATTCGTGAGACTGTTGCCAGAACCGAGCAACGTATTATCCTTGAAGGGGCACGCAAGGCCCATGGACTCTGAGGGAATCCCGGAGAGGGAACTCTTCTGTTTCCTGGAGGCGCGAAGACAGGAGGATATCCCATATGATCACATCCTCTCCTCGATGTGCACCTCTCCCCACCCTGTTGCAGTCAGGGCACATAATCTCTTTATGGAGACGAACCTGGGAGATCCAGGTCTTTTTCCGGGAACTGCACGGATCGAGGAACTCCTTGTCCGCTGGTTTGCTGATCTCTTTCATGCTCCTGGTGCGGGAGGCTGCTCGACCTCAGGCGGGACTGAGTCCAATATCCAGGTACTGAGGTTTACCAAGTCTGCAAAACGATCAGACAAACCAAATATCATTGTTCCGGCGTCTGCTCATTTCTCCTTTGAGAAAGCCTGTCGGATGATGGATATTGAGATGCGGGTCGCACCACTCGATGATCAATTCAGGATGGATATCGGGGGGACAACAGATCTGATCGATCGCAACACCTGCTGTATCATCGGGATTGCAGGAACCACCGAGTACGGAATGGTTGATCCCATCCCTGAACTCGGGCGCATTGCAGAGCAGGAGGATATCCATCTGCATGTGGATGCGGCCTTCGGGGGTTTGGTCCTTCCGTTCATTGATGCTATCCCGGACTTTGATTTTGCTGTTCCGGGCGTTGGATCAATATCTGTTGACCCCCACAAGATGGGAATGAGCACTATCCCAGCCGGAGTGCTTATGGTCAGGGATGAAGACTGCTTCTGTGATCTGCTTGTAGAGACCCCGTATCTGACGGTCAAACAGGCCTACAGTCTTACCGGGACCAGGCCGGGGGCATCGGTTGCAGGGGCTTATGCTGTACTTGCCCACCTGGGAATGGAGGGGATGAGATCCCTTGTGGGTGGCTGCATGGAGAATACCAGGCGTCTGATCGCAGGTATGGAGGCATATGGAATCAGGCGACGGGTTACCCCTGACGTCAATGTTGCAACCTTTGAACAGACTGATGTTCCGGATCCCTGGATCGTCTCATACACGAGGAGGAAGGATCTCAGAATTGTCTGTATGCCTCATGTGCATCGGGATGTTATTGAAGCCTTTTTAAAAGATATGGGTGAGAAGTGTGATAGAGAATCTCATTAAATCGTTGATTAATTGCCCGATTGTGAAGAAGGGTGAGTATAATTATTTTGTACATCCGATAACCGATGGAATCCCCAGTATTGATCCCATTGTGCTCAGGGAGGTCGCTATTGGGATGATCCATCTGCTGGACCTTAGGGGTGTTCAGTATATCGTCGCTGCAGAAGCCATGGCTATTCCTATCGGGACTGCATTATCCCTGATGACAGATATTCCCCTCAATATTATCAGGAAGAGAAGTTATGGCCTTCCCGGGGAACATGAGGTCTCCCAGCAGACCGGGTACTCAAAAGGGCAGATGTTTATCAACGGCCTCTCACGGGGAGACCGGGTTGTTATCGTGGATGATGTGATCAGCACCGGCGGGACGATGAACGGAATACTCAGAACCCTCAATGAGATGGGTGTCGAGGTGGCCGGAATATCGTTTGCAGTTAAAAAAGGTACCCCGGTTATTGATATGCCGTACACCTATCTCGTTGCGATCGAGGTCGATGATGCGGTGAGGATCGTTGATCGACAGTTCTGATCTGATCGCTGAACTCACCCGAAGAGGAGTATCCCGGGTTGCCCTCCAGGCACCGGAGGGGCTGAAACGACGACTTGCAGATCTTGCTCATATCCTGACAGATGCAGGGTTTTCTCTCATTATCAGCGGTGATCCCTGTTATGGGGCATGTGATCTTGATACTGGAGCACTTGCAGAGGCAGACATTCTCGTCCATCTCGGTCATGCCCCGGTTGATAATACTGACCGGGTCATCTATGATGTCTACCGGATGGACGCGGATCCTGGTGTGATCCGGAATGCCCTGGCTCATCTGACCGAAAAACGGGTTGGCCTGGTTACCACCGTGCAACATGTACATCTCATTCCTGATCTGGTAACTGTTCTTGGTGAGTCTGGCATCCAGGCAATGGTTGGAGAAGGGTCTGATCGAACTCCAAACCCCGGGCAAATTCTGGGATGTTCCTTTGAAGCGGCACGGAACACGGGATGCCCGGAGATTCTGTACTTCGGGACAGGCGTCTTTCATCCGCTCGGGGTCAGCCTTGCGACCGGTGCACGAGTGGTCGCCTGTGATCCCTATACCGGTACCTGCCAGCTGGTGGATGCTGAACGACTCCTGCGCAGAAGGTTCGCTCTGATCGAGCGGGCCCGCACCGCAAGGCAGATCGGGATCCTCGTCTCACCAAAGTCAGGTCAGGCACGCCGTGATCTGGCTGATCGTCTGGTTTCGCTCTCCCCTGCAGCAGTTATCATTCTCATGCGGGAAGTGACGCCGGATCAACTCCTGAATCTGGGGTTCCCCTGCTATGTGAACACGGCGTGCCCAAGGCTTGCCTTTGATGATCAGGTGCGGTGGCCGGTACCGGTGTTGACCCCCCAGGAGTATGAGATCCTCTGCGGACATCGGACCTTTGATGCATACGAAGTGGATGAGATCCGATGAAACTGCGTAAACTTGAGATGCTGCTTGAACAGGTGACCGGGTTTGAGCAGCCCTCACCTGCGATGGAACAGTACCAGACTCCTGCTATTCTTGCCTCTCGGGTTCTCTACACGGCCTTTCTAGCTGGTGACATCACCGGGCTACGGGTACTGGATCTCGGATCCGGGACCGGGACACTCGCTATTGGAGCAGCCCTGCTCGGTGCTGGTGAGGTCATCGGTGTTGAGGCTGATGCCGGGGCAATCAGGATTGCTACAGAGAATGCGATGAAGATGAAGGTCCAGATTTCATTCATCCAGGCATTCCTGAGAAAAAATGATGATCTCTCGATCATTCCTCCCGCAGATACGGTCATCATGAATCCCCCGTTCGGCGCACAACAGGAGCATGCCGACCGGCCGTTCATCATGGCAGCACTTGAGAAGGCCGATGTTGTGTATGGTATCTTCAACGCTGGATCAGAACCGTTCATCAGGAAGTACATTGCAGGAAAGGGTGAGATAACCGGGGTGATATCTGCCGGGTGTACCATACCCCGGACCTTCTTCTTTCATACTGAGGATCGGCGTGAGATCCCGGTTGAGATCATAATCATGAAACGTATCCAGCGATAGGATACATGAAAATCCGATTTCAGAAAATCGGGATGTTGGTTAGGTATACGAACTGAACCTGATTATTTTTTATTTTTTGAGTTTACTTAATGCGAGTTCGCGGCCATCTTTTGCAAGGGAATATTCCGGATCAATTTTAAGTGCCTCATCAAATACCTTGATTGCTTCATCATACTTGCCCAGGTCGGATAGGGCATTTCCTTTGCTATACCATGAATAGACATCTTCCGGATCTATTTTGATTGCCTGGTCGTATGCCTTGATAGCTTCATCATATTTACCAAGTTTTGCAAGCACATTCCCCTTGAAACTCCAAGATGTAACATATTCCGGATCAATCTTAAGAGCTTCGTCGTATGCTTTGATAGCTTCATCATACCTACCAAGTTCGTATAAGGAAAACCCTTTGCTATACCACGAATAGGCATCATCCGGTCTTATCGCAAGCGCCCGGTCATATGCTTTGATGGCTTCCTCATACAAACCAATGTTTTCTAAGGCAATCCCCTTGGCTATCCATCCTGTAGAATCCCAGGGACTAAATTCCACTGCCAGGTCATATAGAACCATCGCTTCATCAGGCTTACCAAGGTTTTCTAAGGCAACCCCCTTATTGATCAACGCACCAGTATACTTAGGGCTAATCATCAAGGCTCGATCATATGCCACTATTGCTTCTTCAGACTTGCCCAGAAGTCGTAATGAGTCCCCCTTTGCAGTCCACACTAACGTGTCGGAATTAATCTTGATTGCCTGATCAAGAGCCTCGATTGAGTCTTCATACCTCTCAAGAGAAGATAAGGCAGTACCTTTACCATACCAGGCATGAGCATCCGTTGGATCAAGTTCGATTGCCTCATCATATGCTTCAACGGCTTTGGTATATTCTTTAAGTAAGGTTAAAATATCACCCCTAACACTCCATGCAGCCCGGTTTTTTGGGTTAAGACTGATGGCCTGATCCGAAGCCTGGAGAGCTTCTTCGAGCCTTCCAACGATATACAAACTTGCACTCTTGTAATACCATGCATCACCATTGGTCGGGTCAATCCCAATAGCCAGATCAAGAGCCTCAATAGCTCTTTCATAATCTGTTAGGAAATATAAACTAAATGCTCTATACAAAAAACCCAATGGTGATGTTGGCACAATCTCAATCGCCTGTTCATAGGCCTCACTGGCTAGTTCGGTTTTATTGAGAGAATCTAAACTGAATCCTTTGTAGAATCCCCCGATCGGTGAAGAGGGTATTTTTTTGATTGCCTCTTCAGCCTTTTCGAGTAAAGCTTCATAATTTTCCTGCTTTTTTATTGCGATGAGATATCCTTCCCATGTACCTTCCTGAGAAGGATCCAATGTCAGTGCCTTCTTAAAGGATTGTTCTGCCTCTCTCCAGTGTTCTGATTTGAGTTGAGTCTTCCCAATGTTTACCCAGGCTTCAAAATCCTGTGGATTGGTCTTCACTGCATCCTCTATCTCTACCAGGTAAGTGGGAGTATCTTGAATATCGCCCACATACGTTTCCAACTGAATATCCAGTATCTCACCTGAAAAAAGCCCTTTACTTCGATCTGCAGTTCCCGGGTTAATTAAGAATGTGGATATGAGTACTACCAGAATGAGAAGATAGAGTCGTTTCATAGAGAGTAATGAACACTCGAGAAAATAAGGCTACCTGTGTTATTCGGCATCAAGCCATATCCCAAAAAGGTTTAAATATAGAGAAACGGGTTTCTAACGTGGGATAGATAGAATCAAAATTTATAAAAGGGAGCGTTTGGAAGATTCCGGGATAGATTATTTATTGAGTTTACTTGCCGCAAGTTTCCGACCCTCTTGTGCCTTTTCATTCTCCGGGTTTAAGATGAGGGCTTGATCGTATGCATCAATGGCTTCTCCATATTTCCCAAGTTCATATAACGCATATCCCTTCCCATTCCATGGGGTGTAGGCATTTTTCGGGTCAATTTTGATAGCCTCGTCATATGCAGAGATAGCTTCAGTATACTTTCCCAATTCAGATAAGATATCTCCCTTTCCATTCCATGCATAGCCTCGGTTAGGATCACTCTGAATTATCTTGTCATATGCTTCAATGGCTTCTTCATATTTTCCCAAACCCACTAAGATAAGCGTCATAGAAAGCCAGGAATATTCATCCTCCGGGTCAATCATAATTGCTTGTTTATACCCCTTAATGGCCTCTGCGTCCATACCAAGATCAAAATATATACTTGCTTTTTGATTCCACAATCCAGCTTCTTCAGGGTGCATCTTAAGTGCCTGATCTGATACCTTGAGTGCCTCTTCATCCTTACCAAGAACGTCCAGAGCACTTACTTTCCAGAACCACCAGTCAACTTCTTCAGGTTCAATCCTTATTGCCTGGTCGTAGGCAACAATGGCCTCTTCAGTTCGATCAAGACCTTCTAACGCCATCCCTTTGGAATACCACAACCCGGCATCTTTGGGATTAATCTCGATTGCCTGATCAAATGCGGCGATGGCTTCTTCATGCCGGCCAAGGCTATCTAGGGCAATTCCGAGCCTGGTATACCCAACCGGTGAGTTGGGAATCTTTTTGATCGTTTCATTTGCCTTTTCAAGCAAGAGTTCATAATCAGATTGCATTCCAATAGAGAGCAGATATCCGTCCCATGCATCTTCATGAGATGAATCCAGATTCAATGCTTTCTCAAAGGACTGCTCCGCTTCTTTCCATTTTTTTGACTTGAGCTGGGTTTTTCCTATGCTTATCCAGGCTTCAGGATCTTGAGGGTTTGCCTTCACTGCAGCTTCACTTGTTCCGAGATTGGTTGGAGTATCAGGAATATCGCCCAAATACGTTTCCAGTTGGATATCTAATATCTCACCTGAAAATAGCCCCTTACTTCGATCTGCAGATGCCGGGATAATTAAGAATGCGGTTATGAGTATGAGAAGATAGAGTTGTTTCATAATGTGTAATGATTGGGTATTGGCCTTACCAAAAGCTGGTAATACGAAATGACAACATAGTATTAATATTTATGT
>DATMXW010000009.1:0-5061 GCA_035561295.1 Methanospirillum sp.
ATTTAGAATTGACTCCTTGAGAAGATCCAATTACCAATTTATCGAAAATGTACGAATATTTTAATTCAGGGCATAATACCTCGTCACTATCATCCAGATCTCAACCCACTCTTTACTATTGGTACCTCACTGATAGAGACATAGCGAGCCGGTATAAAAGCCAATGTGCACGACATTTTTGGGATGGATCTCAATTGTGGTGATTAATGTCAGGAGATTCCATAATGTTTCATAAGGAAATTTCTCACCTTCTCAGATTCTATCCACCCCTGATCCAATTTATCAATTATCTTATCAATTATCGAGATCTGGAAGAGGATTTTTCTCCCTATCTCTTCTTCAATGTCACCTGTATAACATGAGATCACAGTGAGCGGGTTTCGAACCTGGTCGTTCAAAATTGCAAGGGTCTCCATATTTTTATTAATTTGTGCAATAGCAAGTTTTAACTCATTTTGTCGCTTTTTATGCTCTGTGATATCTTCTACCATGTTTACTGCATACAGGGGATGGCCTGATTTATCGCGGACCAATGAGACAAGGTGCTTCCCCCAGATCAACGATCCATCTTTTCTGACATATCGTTTTTCGAGAGTATAGAGATCTCGTTTTCCTTCAATCAGGTCTGTAAAGAGATCGTGATCTATCTGGATATCTTCATGGTACGAATAGTCCGGGAGGGTCATATTTATCAGTTCTTCTTCATTATACCCGAGCATTTTCTGAATCGCAGGGTTAACTTTAAGAAGATGACCATTCTGATCTACCAAGGCTATCCCTATCGCCGAATCCTCAAAAATAACCCTGAATCGGGCTTCGCTCTCTCGCAACGCTTCCTGTGCAGATCGTCGTTCAGTAATATCCTCACACATGCCGTCAACATACTCTACAGCTCCACCATCTGAACTCTTCTTAACCTGTGCAGTAATGGAGACCCATATCGGAGTGCCGTCCTTCTTTTTCAGAAGAACTTCCTGATCTTTAAAAAATCCCTCTCCCCCCAGGGCCAGGGAAATCCGGTTGCATAATTCAGGTTTAAAAAAAGCTTCATCCACAGATTGTTCCAGGCATTCTTCGAGAGAATCGTAACCGAATATTCTGACAAAGGCATGGTTGGCCCATTGCCATCTGCATGGTGAGCCGACGGTATTGCGATATACCCCTACATTGAGATTATCTACCAGGGATCTGTACTTCTCCTCACTTTGAATTAAATTCTCCTCGGCAGCCTTTCTATCACTAATATCACGGAAATACCAGACACGCCCAAAATATTTCCCCCCTGACCCTATCATTGAAGCAGAGTAAATCTCAACATATCTTCCATCTTTCAGAATGGTCTCTTCCCAGGTCTTATCTTCCCGGTGAGCCTTCAAGTACTGCATCTGACGCCTGAACCCTTCAGGATCAGTCTGTGCATCAAGAACTGCCTGAACCATCTGTTCATGAGAATCTGATTCAACCACACCTGGTGGAATACCCCAGATCTCTATAAACCTCTGATTATAAGAGAGGATAGAGCCAAGATCATCTATTACTAGGATTCCATCTATCGAGGTCTCCTGTTGGGTCCGGAGAATAATGTTGTGAATCTCAAGTTCTTCATTGGACCTCTCAAGATCCACTGTTCGTTCGGCTACAAGTTCTTCGAGATGGGTCTGATATTTTCTCAATTCCTCTTCTATCTGCTCTCTCTTAGATATCTCACTCTGGAGTTCAATATTTTGAGTTTCAAGTTGCTTTTGAAGTTTCCGAAGAGCCAGATGTGTTTCAACCCGTGCCAATACTTCTTCGGATTGAAACGGTTTGGTGATAAAATCAACTGCCCCAAGATGGAACCCTTTCACTTTATCTGCAGTATCATCAAGTGCACTGATAAATATCACCGGGATCATTTTGGTTTCATCATGAGATTTCAGGTGAGTGCAGACCTGATATCCATCCATTTCAGGCATACGGATATCAAGGAGGATCAGGTCAGGAGTTGCAACAGTTAATGATTTGAGGGCCAGACGCCCGCTCGATGCAGGACGGACATTATAGAGTGGGGTGAGGATATCTGACAGGAGCTTAAGATTAGCAGGGACATCATCAATGACGAGAATATAGGGTTGCTCTCCCTGCTGCATAAAAGGGGATATCATTCTTTCTCATCCTCAGTCGTACTCTCTATCTGAAGCAGAGAAAGGAGACGATCAAAATCCAGGTTTTCAGCTAGTTTTCTGCACATCATACCGACTGAGGGATCATAGATGGAGATCTTGGAAACTACCGTTAGAATCTGATCTTTATCAAGCATCAGAATAGCATTATACATTTCGGTTTGGATCTCGTACGGAATTAATGCGAACTGATCCCGACTGAGCTCATCTTCCTGATTTATCGATTCTTCCTGATCGTACTTCTCCTCAAAGACATATTTTAATCCAAGGTGTTTTGCCATGGTGTCAAAGATTTCAGATTCAATGAAGGGTTTTCTGACAAAGTCATCACATGCACCAGCGAGTATCTCGAGCCTTTCTTCTTCCAGAGCAGATGCTGTCAGAGCAACAATGATGGTAGATCTCCCTTTTTCGGTCATTTTTATTATGCGTGATGCATCAAGGCCGTTCATTACCGGCATACGGATGTCCATCCAGATAAAATCTGGTTCCCACTGCTCGAACAAATAAATGGCCTCCCTACCGTTTTCAGCCTCTCTCACGTCAAACCCTACCATTTCAAGAATTTTTAAGAGAAATGTTCGGCTCTCTTCATTATCATCAGCAATTACAATTTTTATCTTTTTCTGGCCTTTTTCTAGACCAATAACCCGTGCTTGTTTATTTGGGCCTATCAGTTCAATGGGGTCTCCATTTTGGATCATAACATCCAGGGTGAAGGTACTCCCCTCTCCAAATCTGCTGAATACCGAGATTTCCCCCCCCATCATCTGGGCATACGCCTGACTTATTGCAAGTCCAAGACCGGTTCCACTTTTTGAGAGTTTTCCACTCGTTGTCTGTTCAAAGTACTGAAAGAGATTCCCTTGCTCTTCTTCTGATATTCCCATTCCGGTATCTGTAATCTCGACAATCAGATGCATCTCATCTGGGATCTTTTCTCTGATCTCGGTTCGTACCGTGACACTTCCTGAATCTGTGAATTTAACCGCATTACCCAGTAAATTTATGAGTTGTTGCCTGATTTTGTTCTCGTCAGCAAACACAACCCTGGGAATTTCATGTATCCCTGTTAACTCAAACAATATCCCCTTTTCATCTGTCCTGAAACGAAACATGACCTCAAGGTCTTTAAAAAGAGCATGAAGATCAAAGGTTACCGGCTCTACTGTTATCCTTCTTGCTTCAATCTTTGATAACTCCAGAATATCATTGATCAGGGCCAGGAGATGTTTTCCACTCCGGTTGATAGTACTCAGATATTCATGCTGATCCGGTCTGAGCGCTGTATCCCTCTGCATCAATTGGGTAAATCCAAGAATTGCATTCATCGGGGTACGGAGTTCATGACTCATATTTGCTAAGAACTCGCTTTTTGCTTTATTAGCTGCATCTGCTTTCTCTTTGGCGATAGCAAGTTCAATGGTTCGTTCCTGAACCTTATGTTCAAGGAGTTCATAGGTCTCCTGCAGAGTTCTTTCAGCCTCTCTTCGTTTGGTAACATCGCGGACAATACCAAGAACCTCCTTATTATTAAGGGCCATCAGACGTGCTTCAATAATTCGAAGTCCATCTGGTGATACCAGTTCATATTCGAACTGCTGGAGTTTTGAGGATTCTATCGCCTGAGAGATATATTTTAGAATGTGCTCGATCGAATCCTCAGGTAACCCGGTTTCACGGATATTTTTCCCAATGAGATGATGTGCAGGGAGATACGGATCGGTCTCATCAGGCTCTCTGAAATCGAGATAATCGCCATCAGGTGAGACAATGAAAATAATATCTGGGATAGCCCCGAGAAATACTGCATTTCGGTGCTCACTCTGCCTCAGTTCAGATTCTATACGTCTTCGAACCCTTATCTGTCGTACAAGAATAATTACGATAACACCCATGAAGGCGATGATGACCAGCGAGAGATAGGCCACCCAGACAGGGATCGTTTTCGGTTCTGGTTTATTCAGAATAATACTTCCCTGAGGCAATATCGAATCAGGCAGGTTAAATTGAGAAAGATAATGATAATCAAAGTAATAGGTATTCTGGTCTCTGACCACCGGAATATCTGATGCAGATTCACCATTTAATATCCTGGATGCAGTCATTCCCGCCAGTTCACCCTGTTTGTACCCGGTTGTGATCCTCCCCCCGATAATACCATGGTTGAGATAGGTATCCCAGATTCCAAATATGGGAACTTGTGTTGCACGGGAGATGGTATCACCGATCTCTTCATCTGTAAACACCTTGCCATTAGCATCACGAGTAAAGGTGAGCAGGAGGATGATGCTTCCGGTGCCAAGATTCTCAACTTTCTCAATGAGATTCTTCTCTGTTGGGTTTATCCATTTTACAAATGATACCGGAGTGCTGTTAAAATCACTGAGAATTTCATCAATATGGAGCTCATTTGCTTTACCGGTCCGTGATTGATCATTAACAATATACACGGTTTTTGTATCCGGAAAAAACCTGAATGCTGTGGTAAGAGTACTCCTGATATTATTATCCTCAATCACTCCGGTATAATTATTCAACCCCTCAAGGAGATCGGGACTAAAAAAATTTACTCCACAAAATACTACCGGGGTGTCCGGGAAGAGGGATACGCCATATTGACGGAGAAAGCTAAATGCATCGTCATCAGAACAGATAATTACATCGAATTTCTTCTTATTATATTTTTGACGGTAGAACTCAAAAAGTTCCTGGAAATGCATAGTATCAGAAATTCGCAGTGAGTCCATGTATTCGATATAATATTCTGGGGTGACTCCACTTCTTGAAAAGCCATCATATACCCCCCGAAGAAGGTTATCATTCCATATTGTCCCCGGATTATATGAACATACTATTAAAACCTGAGAGTTTGGGGTCTCCTGGGATAGTACGGGTA
>DATMXW010000010.1:0-5555 GCA_035561295.1 Methanospirillum sp.
CAGGACCATAGCGTCGATATTGTCCTTCTCTAGTCTGAGCGCAGTGTCAGCAGATTGAATTGCATCTGACATATTGCCTGCATAATACTCGGCTCTTCCCTTGTTGATCCATATCCCCGGATTATTGGGAATTACTTTTTCGGCATCAGAAAAGAGTTCCATTACGTCGGTATACTTATTCTGGAACAAGAGGGCGGACATCTTCCCATTCCAGGCAGCAGCATTTTTCCTGTCACCTTCCAAGGCTTTATCGTACGCCGTTATTGCCTCCTGGAACGACCCAGATAAAATCTGACTGTTACCTATTGCAACCCAGTCATCACCGTTCTGTCCGGTTTTTACCGAAGTTACATTCTGGGCATATTGTGGCGTTTCACTGATGGTTCCAGTAGGACTTACCAGGGTTGAGGTTAGCTGGGCTCCTGAGAATAGTCCTTTTGATGGGCCACAACCGGCAAGAACCGGTGCAACCATGAGGGCGGTTATCAGGATAATACAGAGCAACCTGACCATATTGGTTGCTAAAAAAGAGTGACATCGCATTAATGATGATTAGCTCTATCCTATTTAAGTACTAGGATATAATCGGGGCACGAATTGGTCTATTATCTGAGGTCTGGTTACAGGATACCATGGAGGGTGCAGGGTGCACACTCCTGAATTCGAAGAAAAAATTAGGAGGTTTGGTTTACTGCCCTGGAACCGGACTGTGACTCTTCAAGAATGGTCTGTTTACTTTCCTGATAAGACTCGACATAATCCGGTTTTTTCTCATACTTGATAGCCGTGTCATATGCTTTAAGGGCCTCTTCATACTGACCAATTTCGGCAAGATAATCACCCTTCCACGACCAGACTCCGGCATTCTCCGGGTTTAATGTGAGTGCGTAGGTAAATGCTGCATCCTTCACCTGGGGATCACCTCCTCCAAGGTTGGTACGATCATCAATCCAATCCAGTAATTGGTATGCAACAGCAAGATTTAAGGCCTTTTTATATGCCTCCTTCGCCTCGGTGGGTTTGTTCATCTTCTCAAGGGTTTTTGCTAATGCAAATAACGGGCTAAATTCATACCCATAGGTTCCTGTTTCGATCGACTGGGTGAACGCTTCACTGGCTTCTTCATACCGCCCTTCAGCGTAGAGAATACCTCCCCAGCCTTCAAAATCATCAGGATTGTCGGTGAGATACGTATCTGCCGATCCGGAAGAGCTCGCTGCACTTATGCCCGAATAAAAACTCGCTGTATTCAATTTTTCTGCAGACTGGGTATACAACTCAATGGCCTCATCATACCGGCCCAGTCTGAACAATGCATCACCCTTATTAGCGAGGGAGAGTCCAACATCCTGCTGGTCGCCCCAAGTTGTTGCAGTAAATGTACTTCTATCATAGGTGTCGAGCGCCTCATCAATCTGGCCCAGTTCAATGAGAGCATCTGCCCGGTACGCACGAAAGCGATACTCAAGCGGATATTGCCAAAGTATTGCATCTTCAGTAAGGTTAATCACTGCACTCCAGTCCTTTTGCTCTTTTGCTGTATCCAATGCAGCAAAAAGAGCCTTTTCTGATGTCGGGGTTCCATTCAGGATTTCACTTGAACTCTCATTTGCCGGAGGAGTGTCTGCCGGAATCTCCATACCCAGTTCTTTGAGAATCTTATCCCGTCTACCGGATGCATAATCATTTCCCAGATCTATTGCCTTGTTGAGTGATTCCAGGGCTTCTTCATACTTTTCAAGTTTATATTGGGTGTTTCCTTTTTCAAACCAGCCGGTTCCATAATCAGGGGCCAAGATAATTAACTGCTCGTATGCGGTAAGCGCCTCTTCATACCTCTCAAGGTTATAGAGGGTATTTCCCTTCTGAAGCCACCCCATAACTGGCCTAGGATCCATGAGAATTTCCTGCTCGTATGCGGTAAGGGCCTCTTCATATCGGTTCAGACCTACAAGGGCATTTCCTTTCTCTTCCCATGCATAGGAATCATTGGAACGCAGAAGAATTGCAGTATCAGCAGCTTCTAAGGCTTCGTCAAATTTTTCAAGACTGTTCAGACTGGATGCTTTGGTATACCAGGCGCTATAGAGTCTCTCACTCTCTTCTTGAGGAGTAATATTGATGATTTTTTCAGCGGATTTAACAGCTTCGAGATATCGACCATCTTCCTCGGCTTGCCCTGCGAAAAGTCCATAGATCTCTGAAATTTTTCCGCTTTCGATATATGAGCGGGGCTCTGCCAATTTCAAAAGAGGTTCCATGATCGTCTCAATATCATCAAAACCTCCCTTACTCCCCCACAAATAGTCCTCTAACGCTGACTCTACACTATTCCATCGTTCAATACGATACTCCTGGTAATAAACAGGGTCTCCTTGGTCCTTAAACGAAAAATACCACTCCCAGAGTGGAACGGTATCACGAAGATACGTGCCCTGAGTATTTTTCACTAACTGGATAAGCAACCCGCCAATTTCTGCATTTGCGTATCTGTTATCATTGGGGAACTGCTTGGTCATCCGGTCAATGACTTCAATAACCGCTTCAGATCCCGAAGTCTCTTTCTTACTTATGGTGAGGTAGAAGTACGAGCATATCCGATCCGGATTCTGCTTCAGATCTTTCTCCAATGAATCTATGGCTTTTGCGTACTCTTTATTGTGGTACTGGATTATACCCTGGACATACCAGATCTCCGCATTTTGCGGATCTAATTCGAGAACACGATCAGTCAGAGCTTGTGCTTCTTCATTCTTTCCGGTATCAATCAGGAAATTGGCTTTCAGAACCAATGCGTCGATATTGTCCTTCTCTAGTCTGAGAGCCGTGTCAGCAGATTGAATTGCTGCTATATTGCCTGTATAATACTCGGCTCTTCCCTTGTTGATCCATATCCCCGGATTATTGGGAACTACTTTTTCTGCATCAGAAAAGAGTTCCATTACCTCGGTATACTTATTCTGAAACAAGAGGGCGGACATCTTTCCATTCCAGGCAGCTGCGTTTTTGCTGTCACTCTCAATCGCTTTGTCATACGCCGTTATCGCTTCCTGGTAAGATCCTGATTGGACCTGGCTGTTTCCTATTGCAATCCAGTCATCAGCACTCTGCTCAGTTTTTACCGAAGTTATATTCTGGGCATATTGTGGTGTTTCACTAATAGTCCCGGTAGGACTTACCAGGGTTGAGGTTAGCTGGGGCCCTCCTGAGAATAGTCCTTTTGATGGGCCACACCCGGCAAGAACCGGTGCGACCATGAGAGCGGTTATCAGGATAATACAGAGCATCCTGAGTATATCGGTTGCTAAAAAAGAGTGACATCGCATTAATGATGATTACCTCTATCATATTTATGTAATCGGAAATAATCGGAGGCACGGATTGGTCTATTATCTGAGGTCTGGTTACAAGATACGATGGAGGGTGCAGGGTGCATACTCCTGGGTTCGAAGAAAAATTATGAGGTTTGGTTTGTTGCCCTGGAACCAGACTGTGACTCTTCAATAACTTTCGCTTTATCATCCTGAAGGTACTGAATACTCTCCTTATTTTTCTCATATTCGATAGCCTTGTCATATGCCTTGAGAGCTTCTTCATACCTGCCAAGTTCAGTAAGAGAATCTCCATATCTACTCCAAATATATGCACTTTCCGGGCTTAATGTGGTTGCATAGGTAAATCCTGCTTCCTGAAGCTGAGCGTCAATAGATTCCGCACTCTCGAAAATCAGATATTCTGAAACACTGCAATTTATTGCCCTTTTATAAGCTTCTTTAGCATCTGCAGGCCTGTCCAGTTTTTCAAGGGTTCGTGCTAACGCAAACCATGCAGATGGCTCAAGCATATAGGTTCCGGTTTCAATAGACCGGTTAAATGCTTCATATGCCTCTTCAAACTGATCGGTAGCATAATAGTAGTATCCCAACGTTTCAAGATCATCTGGATTATTTTCAAGGATCTTCTCAGGTGATTCTGTGGTTGCATAACTGATAGAATCATAGAAATTGGCGATATTCGCCTGTTCCCTGGCCTGAGTGTATATCTCAATTGCCTCCTCATACCGCCCGAGTCTGAACAAGGCATCACCTTTGTCATTCAGAGCAAATTCGATTTCAATTTGGTATCCCTCTGAAGTGGCTCCTTCAATTTTTTTATCATATGCCTTGAGTGCTTCATCAAATTTACCAAGTTCAACAAGAGCATCAGCCTGTCTACCCCAGTATTGATATTCTTGTGGGAATAATGCTACTGCTTCTTCAGTAAGGTTAACTACGGTATTCCAGTCTTTATTCTCTTCTGCTTTAAGTAATGCATCATCGAGTGCATCAGATGATGAGGGGGTTTCATTCAGATTTTCTGCACCATTTTCACTCTTCTGGTCAGGGTCTTTTGGTGCCTCTCTGCCGAGCTCCTTGAGGACTTCATCCCGGGTTCCTGAAGCAAAATAATATCCTAATTCGATTGCCTTGTTGAGTGCTAGCAAAGCAGCTTCGTATTTTTTAAGCTTGTAAAGAGCCTTGCCTGTCCCATACCAACCGCTTGCAGAATCCTGATCCTGAAGTATCTCCTGTTCATATGCCTCTTGTGCCTCTTCGTACCTTTCCAGACCTTCAAGAGCACGACCTTTTTCATCCCATGATAAAGTATGATTTGGACTGAGCTGAGTTGCAATCTCAGCAGCTTCCAAGGCTTCGTCATATTTTTCAAGACCGTTCAGACCAGCTGCTTTAATCCAAAAGGCCCGATGGTAGAGGTCATTTTCTTCAGAGGTTAAATTAATAACAATATCTGCAGATTTGACGGCCTCGAAATTTCGACTATTCCCCCATGCGTAATAGGCATGTGTGTGATATATATCGATAATTATTTCAGTTTCCTGGTCTGTAACTGGAGCCGCTTTTTTCAGAAGAGGTACCATAATCGTCTGAATATCATCAAAACCTCCCTTCCTTCCATGTATAAAATCATCTAGAGCTGACCTGAGAATACTCCATCTAATTCCAAGATACTCCTGGTAATATGCCGGGTCTCCTTGGTCTTTAAACGAAAAGAACCAATCCCAGAGCGGAACGGTGTCATGGAGATACGTACCCGGAGTTTTCTTCACTAACTGGATGAGTAAACTTCCGACTTCAGCATTTGCGTATCTGTTATCAATTGGGAACTGTTTGGTCATCCGATCAAGCACTGAAATGACTGCTTCAGATCCTGATATCTCTTTCTGGCTCATGGAGAGGTAGAAGTATGAGCATATCCTATCTGGATTCTGCTTTAGATCTTTCTCCATTGATTCAATGGCTTTTGTGTACTCTTTATTCAGGTACTGGATCGTGCCCTTAACATACCAGATCTCCTGGTTTTGAGGATCTAATTCAAGAACCCGGTCAGTCAGAGCCTCTGCTTCCTCATTCTTTCCGCTATCAACCAGACCATTGGCTTTCAGGACCATAGCGTCGATATTGTCCTTCTCTAGTCTGAGCGCAGTGTCAGCAGATTGAATTGCATCTGACATATTGCCTGCATAATACTCGGCTCTTCCCTTGTTGATCCATATC
>DATMXW010000011.1:0-4605 GCA_035561295.1 Methanospirillum sp.
TAATTAAACACTTGATTTAACAATAGATATACTGCCTGCGATAACAGATGATAACCAGAATAAGATACGTAACAAGCGTGCAACAGGAGATATCAGACATGAGAAAAGTATCATCAGATGGCAAAAGAATTAAGAATCAAACGCGATGATCGATCTTATCGCGGCATCAAGTCCTGCCTTATTGTATGGTTTCATGAGAACCCCGACAAACCCGTGCCCAGCAGGATCCATTACTGCCGGATCGTTCGCATCACCACTTGATACGAGTGCTTTCACATCAGGATCCATAGCACGCAAGGCAGCAATAACCTCATGCCCCCCAATGCCACCGGGGATTGAGAGATCTAATATCGCAAGAGCAATAGGTCTTCCAACCTTGAGTCCTTCCTGATAGATATCAATTGCCTCCTCCCCCTTGCTGGTAACAAAAGGCTCATACCCAAGTTTATTGAGTAGGATACTGGTGATCTCGCAGATCGCAGGCTCATCATCAAGGAGCAATATTCTCGGACCCATGGATCATTACGTAATCATTACTGTACTCATCCCCCCTTATCACATTTGTGTACTACAGAACCTGGGAACCGGAACGTATCACATCAAGCGCTGACTACATACGTGATAATGTCTATTTGTATAGGATTTGTGTGTATTTTCACATCTACCTGACCGATTCCTGCAATCTCACCTGTAGTTACTGCAGAGGGAAAATCTTCGACACCCCAGAACCGGACCTGGATACAATACGTATTGATGAGAAGATACCGGCTGATGTTTCATATGATATTGCCGATCTCATGTATTTTTTAAACCAGGATCCCAGCGCGGTAATCACCTTTATTGGAGGTGAACCTACACTCCGGGCGGATCTGATCATCAGAATCATGTCAAATCTGCCCGATTACCGGTTTATGCTTCAGACGAACGGTTTGCTGCTTCATCGTCTGCCCCCCCATATTGTGAACAGATTTGAAACCATTCTCATCTCCATCGATGGTGATTCACAGATTACCGACTCAGGGCGAGGTCCGGGAACATATGACAGAATTATGGAAAATATCGGACATATCCTTGCAGGAGGATTTACCGGTGAGATCATTGCTCGTATGACCGTTCATGAGAAGACGAACATTTTTGATGCCGTGACACATCTTGCCAGTAATACAAGGCACTCATTCGATTCTATACACTGGCAGATTGATGCGAATTTCTGGAATGATTATACCGTAAGACTGTTTCAGACATGGGCGGTTCAATCCTATATTCCCGGAATAACCCGGCTTGCAGAGACCTGGGTTGACCGGATGGAAAAGACTGGCAGAGTAGACCGGTGGTACCCTTTTATCGATCCGATTGAGGACATGTTGTTTGGAAGAGATTCCCGGCTCAGATGTGGATCAGGATACACAAACTACACTGTCCTCACCAATGGCAAGATCTCTCCCTGCCCAATCATGATCGGTATGTCTGACTATTATCTGGGAGATATCACCAGTTCAGATCCGACAAGGCTCCCAGAAATCCAGGTTCCCGGTAGATGTGCAACCTGTGATATCAGGACATTTTGCGGAGGCAGATGCCTGTATGCAGCAATTATGGAACCCTGGCCAGATGAAGGGCGTGTGCAGGTCTGTGACACCGTAAGATCCCTGAAACAGACCCTGGAGAGCATTTTGCCAAGAATAATATCTCATATAGACTCTGGAAGATTGAGCATTGGTTCTTTTGCTCATGAAAAATTCAACGGATGCGAGATAATTCCATAACCTGACAGTCAGACAGGGGTTTTATGCCTCTGATTGATGATATATACTATGCATATTTCAGTCCTTGCCAGCGGGAGCAAGGGCAACTGTGTTTACGTCGAAGGGGATTCAGGAGCAATCTTAATAGACGCCGGAAGGTCTGGCAAAGATATCCTAGGAACCCGGGACAGAGATGGCAGACTTCAGGAGGCTGGGGGGAAGAAAGAGCTCATCGCGGGAATCCTTGTTACCCATGAACATGGGGACCATATTAAGGGTCTTGGCCCGATTGGAAACGGCCTGAAGAAACCAGTCTATGGCACAGTTGGAACCATCGATGCATTCCTCAGGCAACGAACCGGCGCGATAAGATTTCCGGTACATACGGTCAGATGTGGGAGCTCATTTGAGGTGGGCGGATTTTCCGTCGAAGCTTTCGCAGTTTCACATGACGCAACAGAGCCATGTGGATATCTTATCAGCGAGGGATCAGTACGCCTCTGCTACTGTACTGATACCGGGATGGTCACCAGTGGTATGGAGGAGGTACTCAGTCGCGCTGACGGTGTGATCCTTGAGTCAAATCATTGCCCAGATATGCTCAGGAACGGATTCTATCCCGAATTTCTGAAACGACGTATCGCATCATCACGGGGGCATCTCTCTAACCTGGATGCAGCGGCGGTTCTTCGAAATCTCAGTGGATCAGTTCACCTCGCAATTCTTGCCCATCTGTCAGAAGAGAATAATGAACCTGAACTCGCGATGGCAACCGCGCATGAAGGGCTCGCACTCCATGCTGACTCAGTTGATCTATTTGCTGCATCAACTATTGGGTGCAATGAAAAACCTGCTGTGAGAAAAAATCGGGGAGAAGGACATGAGCGATGCGCGGATGAATGCTGGCGATATCGGTTTGACCTCTAACCAGAGAGGTGAGTATGATCACCGTGTTTCGTTTCCTTGTAGATGACCGTTCCAGAACTCTAATCTTCACTTCTCCATCTGTTTCAGAATACTATTATGAAATTTCAGACCTTTGCAGAACTCTGTCAACATATTGAGACTATCAAAGGCAGACTTGATACGATCACCCTGCTGAGTGAAGCCATTAGGGACCTGCCGGTCTCTGATCTTCCGCTCTTTGTCAGGCTTATCCTTGGAAGGCCATTTCCTGAGTGGAGCCATCTCAAGCTGGGAATAGGACCTAATCTCCTCTATGAAGCGGTTGCATATGTGATCGGCCGGAAGCGGGAGGAAGTGGTCCGGACCCTCAACACTGTTGGGGATCTCGGTACCGCAGTTGAACAGATGCTTGCCACTAAGTCACAAACCTCCTTCTTTGCTGATGAGTTAACTCTTGATGAAGTATATGCGTCATTTGAAGCGATTGCGAGAGCAGAAGGGAGTAAGTCACAGAAGGAGCGACTGAAGATCATCCAGGGACTCTTCTCCAGTGCATCCCCCCTCGAAGGACATTACATAACCGGGATCCTGCTTGAAGATATGCGAATCGGCGCGGGGGAAGGCAATCTTCGTGATGCGATCGCACAGGCTTTTGCAGTTGATGTGAGCAGGGTAGAGTATGCTCAGCAGGTGCTCAATGACCTGGGGGAGGTGGCTCTCCTCGCACATCAGGGTGAAGACGCGCTCTCGGCAGTAAGACTCCAACCTTTCCATCCGTTAAGAATGATGCTTGCCAGACAGGGAACCATAACTTCAGTCCTTACTGAAGCGGGAACGATTGCAGTTGAGTATAAGTATGATGGGGCGCGTTTCCAATTCCACAAACAGGGGAGCCGCTGCACCATGTATTCACGCCGGCTGGAAGATGTCACCAGCGCGTTGCCGGATGTGGTTGAGATGCTTACCGGCGCAATTGATCATGATGTGATCCTGGATGGTGAGGTGATCGCTATCAGGGATGGGAGACCGATGCCCTTTCAGAATGTGCTCCGCAGGTTCAGACGAAAGCACGGAGTCACTGAAGCGGTAGAAGCGACTCAGCTCATCCCCCATGTTTTTGATATTCTGTATCTTGATGGAGAGATGCTCCTTTCCCGCCCCTTCTCTGAACGCCGTGAGATCCTGACGAAGGTCCTCAGTGAATACACAACCCCTCAACTTGTCAGTGATGATCCGGGTGCTATTGAACAATATTATCATCAGGCTCTCGATGATGGGCATGAAGGAGTGATGCTGAAGATTCTATCTTCCCGGTATACGCCCGGAATCCGCGGTAGGGACTGGGTAAAGATAAAACCTGATGTTGATACCCTTGATCTTGCGGTGGTAGGAGCTGAATGGGGTGAGGGCAAACGTGCACATACCTTTGGCTCATTCCTGGTTGCTGCGCGTGATGGGGATCAGTTGGTACCGGTGAGCCGGGTGGCCACGGGTTTTTCAGATGAAAATCTAGCCTGGCTTTATGAAACGTTGAAAGATAATGTTGTCAGGAGCGAGGGGAAGATGGTGTACTTTGAGCCGCGACTGGTATTTGAGATCGGGTACTCAGAAGTCCAGCAGAGCCCCAGTTATGAGGGAGGGTATGCGCTCCGGTTCCCCCGATTTGTGCAGGTCAGGGAGGATAAGGATCTCCGTGAGGTGAATACCGCGGGGGATGTCGAGGAGAGGTATGAGAAAAAACCCTCATGAATCTTAAGGGGGTTCACACCCGAAACTATGAAAATATACGTTGATCGTAGATTATGGGTAGCAGGATGGATAAATTTCTAAACTAGATTTCGTTCCATATGTTATCGGTTAAGGAATAACAAAGGTGACATATCATTCGTCTAATCATCTTGCGTAGTTTCTAAATTTTCCCACGTACAAATTCGTTAGATATATATACTACCAC
>DATMXW010000012.1:0-29131 GCA_035561295.1 Methanospirillum sp.
TGATCTGAAACCATGAGCACTTTGAAGCGGTAGTATATATACCTAATGAAATTGTACGTGCGAAAATTTAGAAACTACGCTAGATTATCAGACGAATGATATGTCACCTTTGGTATTCCTTAACCGATAACATATGATTAACAATTGCGAGGCAATCAAACATTATATAAATTCTTCTCTCAAATCTTTAAAAATAACTGGAATGAATGATGTCGGGAATAATGAGCAGCATATCAATATTTACACGGGATTTCATGAGGCATGCATCAATAGGGCGAAAGATCAGTGTAATATGCCTCATCCTGGTGATCGTTCCGATTCTTGTTCTTGGGATTGTAGCATATTCGAGTGCCCAGCAGGCAGTTCACGATAGCATTCAGCACACTCTGGAGGGGCAGGTTAATGACATGCAGGAGGCCAGCAAAACGGTCTACACCCTGACCCAGAATAAGGTGAACAGTGACCTGAATGTGCTCAGGAAAAACTTCAATGAGAAGGGAACTCCAGAAATAATTGATGATAAACTGATTCTGACATCAGGTTCTGGCAGGTATACCATCAATGATAACAATGAGGTTGTTGACAGCGTGCAGGATCTCCTCGGGGGAGCTGCCACAATCTTTCAGAAGAGGGGAGATCAGGCGATACGGATCTCCACAAATATCATAGGAGCCGACGGGAAGCGGGTTATCGGGACTCCGGTCTCCCAGACCGTATATGACGCAGTTATCAACCGGGGCGAGACCTACTACGGCACCGCAAATGTGGTAGGGAAACAGTATATCACCGCTTATGAGCCGATAAAGGATAAAAACGGGAAAGTAATCGGCATTCTCTTTGTTGGCGTTGATGAAGCCGCTACCGTGGGCATCCTCAAAGATCAAATAAAACAGAAGAAGATCGGAGAGAAAGGGTACATGTATGTCCTGAATTCAACAGGAACTGCTCTCATCCACCCTTCAATAGAAGGGGAGAATGTTTCGGAGTACCCATTTGTTCAAGAGATCCTTGCAAAAAAGACAGGATATATCACGTACACCTGGAATGGAGTTGAGAAGGTTGCAGCTTTCGCCTATTATCCCCAGTTTGACTGGTTCATTGTTGCATCAGGATCCCTCAGTGACTTCACCGGGCCGTTAGACACCATCAGAAACACGATCATTATCGTGATGATCGCAGGTATCCTCGGTGGGATCGCCCTCTCGTACTGGTTTGGCAGAATAATCACACGACGTATGCAGGAACTTCTGGATCTCTCCCACCGGGTTACTGCCGGGGATCTCACCGGGACCATCCATGATACTTCCAGCGAGGATGAGATCGGAATGCTTGGCAGGGGGTTTGCTGAGGTTATTGATACCTTTGAACGGTTCAGGGATGAGATTCGAACTATCAGTTCGGCTGCAGCTTCGGGGAGACTGGATATAAGAGGCGATCCCGGCAAGTTTCAAGGGGATTATGCCTCTATCATCGAAGGAGTAAACGAGACTGTTGATGCCATGGCGGCACCGATCAAAGAGGCGATCAGACTCTCGTCTGAGTATGCTTCAGGGAACTTTACCGACAGGGTCAGCTGCGATCTGCAGGTATCTGGAGAGTTTGTCGCGTTCTGCGAAGCGATGAACAAGATCGGAGCAGATATATCAACAGCAATCCAGGAAGTGCAGAATCAGATGGATGAACTGGCTGCTGATGTCACCCAGGTGAGTGATAATGTTGATTCTGTCACGAGTGGAGTAAACCAGGCAAAACGAAGCATCGGAGATGTTGCTGAAGGGACCGGCCAGGTTGCCGAGATCGCTGCAGCCGTAAACATGTTGTCAGAGAGGAGCAGTGATAGTATCAACCAGATCCTGGTTGCCATGAAGGATCTCTCATCCACCGTCTCTGAGGTCGCCAGCAAGATGGAAGACGCCGCCATCATAACCAATGACACAGAAGAACTCTCCGCCAGGGGTAAAGATGTTGCAACCCGGGCAGAGGTAGGGATGCATGGAATCCTGACGTCATCCAGTGAGATAGAGCATATGATTACTGATATCAGTGATCAGATGGGTGAGATTGGGCGGATCGTTGATATCATCAGTTCAATTGCAGACCAGACAAATCTCCTCGCCCTCAATGCCGCTATTGAAGCAGCCAGGGCAGGAGACGCCGGACTTGGGTTTGCAGTTGTCGCCGGTGAGGTCAAAGAACTCGCTACCGAATCACAGAGGTCAGCAGAGAATATCGCCGGTATCATAAATACTCTGCAGAAGAAGACCGGCGCTATTACGACTGCAGTCAAAGTCTCTCTCACCGAGGTCAGAACAGGGAATGAGGCAGTAAGTGAAACCCTTACCATATTTGGAGAGATAGTCAGCGCTATCCACTCAATTAACCAGAACATGAACGAGGTAGCTGCTGCAAGCGAGGAGCAGGCAGCCTCGGTAGAAGAGGTTACTTCAACCGTTAATGAGTTCGGGGCTATGATCCAGCAGACTACCAAAGAGTCTATCGGACTTGCAGCTGCAAGTGAGGAGTCATCCGCTGCAGTTGACCAGATCGTCACAATGGTTGATCAGGTGAATGAATCGATGACCCATATCAGACAGGCTGTCACCGATGCCCGGGAATCAGTCAGGCTTATCGAGACTGAAATGAACGTATTCAAAATTTAATCCTCCTTCACCCTTCTCTTTTATCGTGATTTAAAGGAAATCTAATTCCTACTCTGATGCCACATCTCCCGGCACGACCGGTTCTCTATGTCCTCTTCGCCGCCTTCCTCTTTGGATCTGCTGCACCCCTGGCCAAAATGGTATTATCAGGGGTCGGGCCGGTCACTCTTGCCAGTTTCATCTATCTTGGAAGTGGCGGAGGGATGGCGGTCTTCAGACTGATCCGGTATCTGTCAGGAGAGAGACCCCGTGAAGCCCCGCTCACCAGGCGATCGGTCCCGTGGGTTATCGGTGCGTCATTCTTTGGTGCAGTTCTCGCAACCACATCTCTGACCTTCTCACTGAGCATGCTTCCGGCGTGGGAAGCATCTGTGCTGCTCAGTTTCGAGGCCGTCGCCACGGCACTGGTCGCCGGCATCCTCTTTGCTGAGTACTCCGGCCCCCGGGTTATCGCAGCCCTCGGGTGTATCACCCTTGCCTGTATCATCCTGACCTGGCACCCCGGCCTGCCGTTTGGGTTCTCTGCAGGAGCCGTGGGTGTTCTGTTTACCTGCCTCTGCTGGGGGATAGATACCAGTTTTTCACGGCAGATAGCCGGGCGCGACCCGGTATCCATCGTCATGTACAAAGGACTCTTTGCCGGAGTAGTAACGCTGCTGATCTCCCGCATCATCGGGGAGCCACTTCCCGGGATGTTTTCGGCATCAGCTGCAATTCTCCTTGGTCTGACCGGATTTGGGGGCCTGATGACCTTCTGCTTCCTCAAAGCACTCCGGGATCTCGGCCCTGCACGAACTGGTTCATACTTCGGGGTAAACCCGGTATTCGGGATCATCGTAGGGCTGCTTATCTTCAGAGATATGCCCGGACCGGCCTTTATTCCCGCAGTAGTGCTGATGCTGGCAGGGATAGCAATCCTGATGACCGAGGATCATCACCATTCCCATCATCATCCCCCGGTTGTCCATGATCACCGACACCGGCATGATGATGGTCATCACCTGCATGACCATCCCGGAGGATTCATCTCTTCAGATCCAGGCGAAGTGCACACTCATCTCCATGCCCATAATGAGATAATCCATACCCATTCGCACACTCCAGACCTCCATCATCAGCACCGGCATTCCTGAACGAGGTTGAGCCCTTCAGGAAACCCTATTCCACCGGGACATGATTAAGAGGCCTCCGGTACAACCTTTCTTACTATGTTTGCAAAACGGATCGATAATCTACCTCCGTACCTCTTTGCCCGGATAGATGAGATGAAGGCGAAAAAACGTGCAGAGGGGGTTGATGTCATCGATCTTGGTGTCGGTGATCCAGACCTTCCCACGCCGCCCCATATTGTCGAGGCACTCATCGAAGCTGCAAGGAACCCGGATAATCATCATTACCCGTCCTATCTGGGTATGCCGCAGTTCAGGGAGGCTGTTGCAACCTGGTATCACCAGCGGTTCGGTGTGGATCTTGATGCAGGATCAGAGATCATCTCCCTGATGGGATCAAAGGACGGGGTTGCCCATATCCCTGAAGCACTGGTCAATCCAGGTGACTATGTTCTGGTTCCCAGCCCTGGCTATCCGGTGTACTCAACCGGAGCACTCTTTGCCGAGGGACAAGTTCATGAGATGCCACTCACCCGGGAGAATGCATTTCTTCCGGTTCTTGATGACATTCCAAAGGATGTCGCAAAAGGATCCCGCCTCATGTGGATCAACTACCCGAACAACCCGACCTCGGCCATCGCACCGCCACAGTTCTACAATGAAGTGGTAGAGTTTGCCCGTGAGCACGAGATTGTGGTGGTGAGTGATAATGCCTACTCTGAGGTCTCGTATGACGGGTACAAGGCACCCTCATTCCTTGAGGCTGATGGCGCCAGTGAAGTCGGAATCGAGATGCACTCCCTCTCAAAGACCTATAATATGACCGGCTGGAGGATCGGGATGGCAGTCGGGAACAAAGAGGTGATCCGCGGTCTTGGGACCATTAAGACCAATATTGATTCAGGCACCTTCAACCCGGTTCAGCATGCAGCAATTGCCGCTCTTTCAGGCCCCCAGGACTGTGTTGCTGATGCCTGCAAGATCTACCAGGAGCGTCGGGATGTTCTGGTGAAGGGACTACAGGGACTCGGGTTCGATATCCAGGCACCAAAGGCCACCTTCTACGTCTGGCTGAAGGTAGAAGACAGCATGGCAGTCGCGGCAAAAATGCTCAACGAGACTGGTATCGTGGTCACGCCCGGTATCGGATTTGGGAGATCAGGAGAGGGATATGTCAGATTCGCAATTACCAGATCGGTGGACCGGATCAGGCAGGCTATCGAGCGGATGGAGTCGGTCTCATGGTAGAACTCTCCCTCCCGTCGCACCTGACCATCAGGGAAGGGCATCTCTGGATCGGGGGCTGTGATTGCGTAGAACTCGCGTTCAGATATGGAACCCCGCTCTATGTCACTGATGAGGTCAGGATCAGGCAGAACTTTCGGGCATACCGCGAGGCCATGACGGCACGATACCCCCATGTCAGGGTGCTCTATGCTGCAAAAGCAAATGGAAATCCGGCAATCCTGAAAATTCTGGCACAGGAGGGAGCAGGAGCAGACGTCTTCTCAGCCGGGGAACTCAAGATTGCCCTGATGGCCGGGATGGAACCCGAACTCCTGCTCTTCAACGGCAGCTCAAAGACTGAGGCCGATCACCGGCTCGCGGTGGAGAGCGGAGTGCGGGTCTCTCTGGACTCGATTGATGAACTGGTCCAACTCGACCGGATAGCAGGGGAAGCAGGAAAGGTTGTGGAGGTCTCGTTCAGAGTCAATCCTGCGATCGATGTACCCACCCACCCGAAGATAGCAACCGGGCTTGCAACCTCAAAATTCGGGATCCCGGCAACCGAGATCATCGATGCATATGCACAGGCACTTGCCTGCACCAACGTGGTCCCGGTCGGGATACACTGCCACATCGGATCTCAGATACTCTCAGTTGCTCCCTTTGCCAAAGAAGCACAGGTGCTGATGGAAGTGGTCACTGATCTGCATAAGATAGGAGTCAAATTTAAATTTGTAGACCTGGGTGGCGGTCTTGGTGTCGCTTACGAGCATACCGGCGGACCTGCTCCGGATGTGCAGACCTATGCCGATGCTGTTATGCCTGAGATCACCGCAACCTTCACCAGGCTCGGGATCACCCCTGAGATCTGGATAGAGCCTGGCCGTTCGATGGTCTGTGATTCAACCGTGCTCCTCACGAAGGTAAACTCGGTGAAGAAGGCTCACAAGACCTTTGTGAACGTAGACGCTGGATTCAACACTCTCATCAGACCGGCTATGTACGATTCCTACCATGAGATCATCGTCGCTGACCAGGCAGATGGAGTGCCCGCCGCGACCTTCACCATAACCGGACCCATCTGTGAGACCGGTGATATTCTGGCGCATGACCGTGAGCTTCCGGCGGTTCAGACCGGTGATCTCATCGCAGTTCTGGATACGGGTGCATACGGGTATGCCATGGCCTCCCAGTACAACGGACGAGGCCGGTGTGCCGAAGTACTGGTGAAAGGGGATGAAGCATCCCTGATACGCCGGGCAGAGACACTTGAAGACTTGCTCGCTGCCGTGGTAACCCCACCATGGTTGTAGAGGGATCAGAATCAGCAAAGATACCCCTATCCAGCGATAAGGCAGCCGGATTCCGGCAATGGAGGTGAAGCAATGGTCAGGTATCACTATGCACTGGTAGACGATCTGATTAGCAGGGAGGAGTTTGATCGGCGTATTGAGGAGAAGATATCAGCGTGTGGAAATCTTGCCGATGATGTAGCTGCTGCACTTCTGGTGGTCAGGGATCTTGACCGTGCTCATGTGAAGATACGAGGCCTGCGTGGAAAATCCTCACTCTTCTGTTTTTACGGGAAAGTTATCGCCTGCTCCGGGGCTAAAGAATTTGACCGCCCGGACGGAAACAAAGGGCTTGTCGCCAGACTGACTGTCGCTGATGAGACCGGGCAGACTGATCTGGTGTTCTGGGATGAACAGGCCGGCGCTATCAGTGAGACGTTTGCTATTGGTGAGGTTGTTGAGATCATCGGCAGACATGGTAAGAATCTGAAAGAGATCATGCCCCTGAACCTCCGCCAGACCCATGTCGAGATAGACTGTGCAATGAACCCGAAGGAGCAGAAGCAGCCTGAACGCAAGGAAGCCCTGCTCATGATCGTCAGCCTGCAGCCTCCCCGTCCCTTTACGAGGCGTGACGGAACTGCCGGAGAAATGATATCAGGAGTGGTCGGAGACAACACCGGGACTGCACGGCTCCTCTGCTGGGATGCTGTCGCCCTGACCGGAATCACTTCCGGGATGTCAGTGCTGGCAACTGATCTCCTTGAGAAAGAAGGTGATTTTGGCGGGAGGGAGATGGTTATTGACGAGAATACTACCCTCACTCCAGCACAGGAGCCTCCCATAATTCCTCTCACCCCGTTCAATGATATTAAACCTGAACAGACCATATCAGTTTCAGGGACGGTAGTGAGGGCACCATCGGCCCGTCTATTTACCCGGCGGGATGGAATACCCTCATGGGTACGCAATATCCAGGTATCTGATGGAACCTGTACCCTGGCGCTGGTTATCTGGGATGAAGAGGCAAAAAGACCCCTTCTCCCGGGTGAGAGGTTCACTGCATATCATGTACAGGCAAAGATTGGAAGGACCGGGGAAATCGAACTCTCAATCGGGAGGGGCAGTTGCCTCCTGCTGATTCCTGATGAGAGTGGTGAACGGATTTGCATCGATGGGACGATCCTCGATCTTCCTGAAGGGACTATTATCGATGACGGGAGATCAGCCTGGCTGGTTACCACCGATCTTCCCCATGGGGCTGACTGCGAGATCTGCGGTATAGCCAGTGGAAGAAGGCTTTTTCGTGAGCGTGATCAGCCTTCAGGCATCAGTCTGGCAGTGGTGAAAGAACGTCTTTCCGCCTTTGTACAGAGCCTTTCCTGAGGTTCAATTTTTATTTTCACCACGTGATTTGCACGACTACATAATACTTGTGCAATTTTCAGAGGATCCGGGATGAGATCTGATCAGGTTCCGGAATATTCAGGGAAGAAAGCCAGTCCCGCCACCAGTAAGCTCACCATTCATGATAACCAGAGGCACCGGCCCGGTGTAATCACCATTATCATGGATGATATGACCAATTGCATCATCCACAAAAAGCAATCTAACGGACTTGATCAGACAATACGCCTCAATTCAGGGATTTAGGGAGTGAAATCTGATGCCCTGATTCACTTTCATCCTGTTTGATGTAACCTTAAATACTCAGCTCTGCCACCATTGGAGTGAGGATAAAACATAATGGCAGCAGAAGCATACCAACTTGAGGACATACCCGGCGTCGGACCAACGACTGCAGACAAACTTCGTGAAGCAGGATACGAAACGGTTGAGAAGATAGCACAGGCAACCGCTACAGAACTGTACGAATCCGCTGATATCGGGGAAGCCACCGCCCGCAAGATGATCAAGTGGTGCACCAGCCAGCTTGGGGGAGAGGGGTCTGGTGGAGAGGCAGATGGAGGCGCCAGTAATGAAACAGAGACCATGACCCCTGTACAGAGACTGGACATTGAGGACATACCCGGTGTCGGGCCGGCTATCGCAGAAAAACTCCGGGATGCAGGATTTCTGACGATTGAGAGCCTTGCAACCTCTACATCATCGGCCCTCTCTGAGGCTGCCGAGATTGGTGAGTCAACCGCCAAGAAGATGATCAAGTGGTGCCGCGAACAGGCAGATATCGGAGGGTTTAAGACCGGCACCGAGGTGTTTGAGGCACGACTCAAGATCAAGAAGCTGAAGACCATGGTGCCTGAAGTGGATGCACTCCTTGGCGGGGGGTTTGAGACCCAGGCAATTACTGAGATGTACGGTGAGTTCGGTTCAGGGAAGTCACAGATAGTCCACCAGCTGGCAGTCAATGTGCAGCTGCCAGAAGAACTCGGTGGCCTGAACGGCTCAGTTATTTACATAGATACTGAGAACACATTCAGACCAGAGCGTATCGAACAGATGGTCAATGGCCTGGAGATAGAAGGTGCAGATCCCCAGGAGTTTCTCAAACACATCAACGTGGCCCGTGCCCAGACCTCTGATCATCAGATGCTCCTGATAGAAAACTCACGCGAACTTGCTGAAGAGCTGAAAAGTCAGGGAAAACCGGTCAAGTTGTTCATCGTAGACTCACTCACCGGACTCTTCAGATCCGAGTATGCCGGCAGGGGTACCCTGGCTGAACGGCAGCAGAAACTGAACAGGCATATGCATGATATCTTCAAGCTCTGCGATGAGTACAATGCTATCGGTCTCGTGACCAACCAGGTTATGTCAAACCCTGCGGTCTTCTTTGGTGACCCGACAAAGCCCATCGGAGGAAACATTGTCGGACACACCGCAACCTTTAGAGTCTATCTGCGAAAGAGTAAGGGAGGAAAGCGTATCTTCAGGCTGGTTGACAGTCCGAACCTGCCTGATGGAGAATCAACATTCCTAGTGGAAGAGGGTGGCCTTCGGCCTTGTTAAACAGTGCTCAAAGCAGTAATCACAGATATTGACGGAACGCTCACCGATGAGACCAGGCGACTGAATGTACGGGCAATAGAGACGATACGCCGTCTGCAGGATACCGGGATAGAAGTAGTACTTGCAAGCGGGAACACCTCCTGCATTCTGAAAGGACTCTCCAAGTTAATAGGGACCAGCGGAACGTTCATCGGTGAGAACGGAGGAGTGTACAGAATAGGATTTTCAGGCAATCTGAACATACTCCCCTCCCGTCAGGTGGCACTGGATGCCCTTGAGATCCTAACGCGTTTCTATGAAAAACAGGGAATAACCCTCGATATGTTCTCACCCCGTGAGCGGTATGCTGATGTCGCATTTGCAAGGACAGTGCCTGTTGAAGAGGTCAGAGAACTCCTTGTCGGGCATAACGTGAATATCCTTGACACCGGGTTTGCCATCCATATCCAGGAGTGCGGGTTTAGCAAAGGGGCAGCCCTGTGCAAGATAGCGGAAGAACTCGGGATCCCGGTTCACTCATTTTTAGCGATAGGTGATTCAGAGAACGATGTTGATATGATCCAGACCGCTGGTGTCGGGTGCTCTGTTGCCAATGCCCAGGATGCAGTGAAAAAAACCGCAGATTTCGTCTCTGAACTACCATACGGGGATGGATTTGTAGATGCTATGGAGAAATTCTTCCCCTGGTTATCGAAAAAAAAGAAGTAAAAATCTGATTGCCAGGAGACACTCCCCATGAGATGAACTGGTATCGCCTCCAGACTAATCCACGACAGAATGCACAGGCCGCGCTCTTTTTTAGATTCAGCATCCCCCGGATCACACGAGAATCAGAGGGGCTATATCCTGTCTTATGATCCCCTACATCCTGGCCAGGTACCGGTCAACTACAATAAAATCCTTGATATCGCGGACAGATTCGAATGGAACGAGCATCCTGTCACCATCCATTTTATACCCGGCGGTATCAAACGTCCCATCCGGCTCAATGACAAGATCCATGATCTCTCCTGTATCGTAGTCTACCATAAGGTTGCGCAGCTCGCCGATTGCTTTCCCGTCATTGGTCATGATCTTCTTCCGGGAGAGGCTCCGTGCAAGTACCGCTTTCATAACAGACTTTTCGGTTGTACACCGTAATAAAGCTGACCTTTTTAATTCTGGGTTTCTCTGGTCAGAGCAGTTCCCAGATCACCAGGTATGCCACTTCACGACCCCACGGAACAAATCGTATCCGGACCCGATATTCGGGAGAACCATGACTGATGCACACCAGTTCTGTCAGTTCCTGACCGGTGTAGAGGAGCTCCTTTCGTTTCTCAATAACTGCTCGTATCTCCCTGAGAGCATACCCGGTCCCGTCATCAGGCGCAGAGCCTTCAAGAATGAGGCCGTCAGGATCAAGGATCTGAAACTGAGGTCCCTGCCTTGCCTGTGGATCGATTCCCGTCCCCCTATTACGCCAGAGTCTGACCAGTATCTCACCGAGGTGCGCAGCAAGGGACTCAAGATAGGCATGCTCTGATACCGGAATCCCATTGAGCGTATGAGAACCAAGATTTAAAAGAGCAACAAGCCGATCTCCATCAAGAAGGGGGAGGACTGCATAGGATCGAAGCTCTTCTGTGTCCAGGACGTGGGGTGGAGTTTTCACGGGTGAGAAATCTCCATATCGATAATAAACCGGGATGCCCTGCTGGTATACCCGGAATATATCCAGATTCAGGGTGATGTCAGCAACATATTCTGCAAAGGTTTCAGACAGTCCGGTATACTTCTTCAGCCTGATACGGTGCTCTTCTTCGTCAACAAAGTAGATACCCCCTGAGTCAATACCCGGAACTTTCTGACCCGCATCAAGTATCAGATCAAACGCCGTATCCAGATCATCAGTCGCCGATAGAGCAAGGGCGAGATCACGCTGGTGCTCTACCTGTTCATATGCCCTGATAAGAACACTGATGTCCCGCCCCAGCACCCCGATCCTGTCCTCACCGATTGGAAAGGTGTTTACCGATATGTACCGGTGAAAGAACTCTGAATACCCGTCAAACCTGACCGGAAGTCCCCCTTGTGCGACTTGACTGAGCGAAGAGTACCACTGGGGGTCCACATCAGGCCTGAAGGCAGAGAGACGGCGGCCAACAATATCAGATTTCCCTCTTCCCAGGAGACTTATTGCTCGCTGATTCAGATCATCATACTCAAAATCAACAGGCTCCCCTGCGTCATTGCGGATAACCGAGAAGAGCAGACTGATATCATCAGTCTCATCAAAGAACCGCCTGAACTTCTTCTCGCTTGCCCAGAGAGCTTCCCTGACCAGGAAGAGATCACTTGTGTCAATAGCGGCACCGGTTATCCCGGTTATTTCACCACTGGCATCCCGGAAAGGTTCAACATATACTCTGGACGAGAAACTGTGCCCGTCTCCTGAAACATTAAAATCAATAAATTCCCCATTACCGGTAGTAATTACCTGATTTTTACACCTGACCAGCCGTTCTGCCACATCCGGGGGGAAGAGATCCGAATCTCCCTTGCCGATGACCTCATGTGGAGTAAGTCCACGACCGGGGTTCTCGATCCAGGTATACCTGAGCGATGCATCCTGGTTGAAGACAGTAACCATAGATGCCTTCAGCGTGGTCCTGAGCCGATCGTTGAGCACTCTGACCTCTTCCTCGATCGTCCTCCGTTCAGTTATATCAATGATGATACCGGCTTGCCTCAGCGAATCGGCCCGGCTATCACGGATTGAGAAGATCCTGATAATCAGCCATCTGACACTACCGTCTGATCTGATGATCCGAAATTCGGTCTCCCATGAATTATGAGAGGCATCTTGTACCTGGGAAAAGACGCGTGCCCGATCATCAGGATGAATCATACTTATCCAGACCACCGGATCCTCATAGAACCGGGAGACGGGTATTCCAAATACCTCTTCAAATGCAGGATTAACATACATGATCTTCCCGGTCCTCAGATCCATGAGGTAGAAGATCTCGGTGATAGCCCCCGCAAGCTCGCGGAACCTGCCCTCACTCTCAATGATATTCTCCATCGCCTGCATCCGCTCATGGACATCCCGGGCGATGCAACAGCAGTATTCCTGGGAACCATAGGAGAGGTAGTTGAAGAGGAGTTCAACAGGGAGAGAGCCTCCATCAGGCAGGGAGAGTCCCATTTCAAGATAGAAGATCTGTTTTGATCGGATATGCTCCCAGAATGTGCTCCAGTCGCCACCAGGAGGGGTGTGTATGAACTGTTGGATCGTCGCAGGTCCATCCAGGGTATCAAACTGAAGACTCTTCTGTGCAGCCTGGTTTGAGTAGGTGATCTGCCCGTCAGGAGTAAACCAGAGGATCAGATCTGCTACATGCTGAACAGCAAACTCAATAGAGCGAAGGGATCCTTCAATCTGCTCACGCCGGGAGATCTCCTGATATAACTGTCGGTTAACCTCCCGAATCTCATGAGTCCGCTCAGCAAGGAGTGTTTCAGTGCCCTCATAAAAACGTTGAAATTGCTCTTCTTTGAGCTTAAAATCAGTAATATCTCTCCCGACTCCAATATACCCCCCCTGATCAGGGAGTGAGTAGAGTGTGGCCTGGTGATACCGCAGATCCCCTGATGGAAGAAGCACACGATATTCAAGCATACTCCCTTCAGGTGTACAGGTCCGGATGACCTTGAGAAACCGTTCATAATCTTCATCAGGTAGCCGAAGCGGAATTCGTTTTCCGATCAGTTGTTCGACAGGAAGAGAGACAAGAGTGGCAAGGGCGGGGTTCACCCAGACACAACTCAGATCCATACGCCACCTGACCATATACTCGGTCTGGACTGAGCTGATCAACTCAAGAATATTGGTACATCGGGCAATTTCTGCCCTCGCTCCTTCAATCTCTTTCTGATCAAACATAAGGAGCGCTGCACCGGTCCGGCCATCGCTATATTTTACCGGGATCCCCCGTACCCTGAATACCAAACCAGTACTGGTAATATCCCAGCTCTTCCACGCCCCCCGGGCAACCCCGATGATCTGCTCTACAATTTCAGAGCCAGAAACCACATCGATCGTCCAGAGCGGTGATCCGATAAGATCTGCAGGAGTTCTCCCAGAGAGAGCCGCTGCAGCATCGTTTACCCCAACAATGATACGATCCCGGTCTATTCCGATGACTGGCTGATCAAAGAGGCGGATAACATTCGTGAAGGGGATCCTTCTGCTTGGAACAAAGAGTTTTGAGACGCCAACTCTTCTAACGTCTACCTCGCCACGACTCTGGAGAACCTCAAGATATTTTGCAGCAGTGTTCCGATGGATACCGATGAGGTCGGCGACCTCCTGGATACTGATACCTTCAGGATATGCCTGCAGGGCCGCCCCGAGATCACCGATCTCCTTATCCGTCTCTTTCATAATGCCGAACCATATGCCGGGCAACTGATTCCAGAATCCATCGGGAACACGACCATATGCCGTGCATATTTGTCTTATTGTTAAAAAAACTAACCGATTTTATCAGAATACCGGGCAACATCAGAGAAAAACCAGATTCAGGGGTCGAAAACCTCACCAGCAACCCAGTCCAGATACCCCTGATATCCCCCAGATACCGGGATGATAATGACTTCAGGAACCTCGTACGGGTGTATGCCACGGATCGCTGATACCAGATCTTCAGCCTGAACGCGGGTCGTCTTGATGATGAGAAGGTCTTCAGATTCGTCACAGATATGCCCTTCCCAGCGGTAGACGGATCTGACAGGGGTGATATTGACACAGGCGATCAGTCTGCGCTCAACTAATTCACGGGCTATCCGGGAGGAGTCATCCCGAGGGGCAGTACAGTAGATTACACAAATTGATGATTCTTCAGGGTGATCCATGCATAAACTTGCCCGCAAGGATATATGAGGAGATCGACTTCCCGGATAGGGAGACCAATACCTATAAAAAGATCCAGATCATTCTAATGATGCATTTGTGCTGTTGTGGCCTAGTTGGTTAGGGCGCCAGACTCATAAGATAATAATTCTGAGATATCTGGAGGTCGCGGGTTCGGATCCCGTCAACAGCATTGTAACAGCATGTCCAAATATGTGGACATCTTTTTTTAAGACCCTGATATTATCGTATTCTCAAGATACTGCCATACCTATCCAAGAACGATAGGTTTCACAGTTTAACAATACTTATGTTAACCCATAACCCACCCCTACCATAAGGACTAACCCATGCACGGACTATCAGGACAAGAGACCGTCCCTATCATCCAACAATTGAAGCACGGAGCTCCTGGTATCCGTGAACGATTCGGCGTAAAAAAAATCGGTATCTTCGGTTCATTCGCACGGGGAGACCAGACAAGCAAAAGCGACGTTGACATACTGGTCGAGCTAAAAACCGAGTATAAAACTCTCAAAAACTTTGTCGCTCTTGCTGATTACCTCGAGTCTCTGTTTAACCGGAAGGTTGACCTGATCACCGTTGAAGGGATAGATCCCTACATCCGGTCCCGAGTCGAAGCAGAGGTGATCTGGGTTGAAGGATGACTGGGTCTACCTGAAACATATCCTTGATGAAATTGCCTTCCTTAAGCGAATATCAGCCGATAAGAGCTTTGACGACCTTATCCACGACGACTATTTTCTCATGCGGTCAGAAGTGCCATCGAGGTGATCGGTGAAGCATCAAAAAATGTCCCTGACTCCCTTAAAACAGGATCATAAGGACATTCCCTGGCGTGAAATGGCGACACTCCGCGACCGGATCATCCATGGCTACTTCAGTATCGATTATTCAATTGTCTGGAATGTCATCACCGACGAGCTCCCTCTTCTTGAACCGAAAATTACTGGACTTCTCAAAGAACTGGATACGATGCCAGACGAGCATCGGTCCCTTCATACAAAACTCTGACTATTATGCCCCGCGAATACTCTGAAGACATCCTCATCGAACAACCAACGATCGACCTCTTCTCTGATCTCCACTGGACTACGGCAAACTGTTTTGATGAAACCTTCAGACCTGGCGGTGGTTCATTCGGAAGGGAAACCAGTACTGAAGTTATCCTCATCCCAAGGCTCCGGGCTGCACTCCAGGATCTGAATCCAGGTGTTCCGGCTGAGGCGATCAATCCGGCAATTGATGAGATCATTCGTGACCGGAGTATGATGAGCCTGGTCAATGCCAACCGGGAAGTCTTTGGTCTCATCAGAGACGGGGTGAAAGTCAACTACAAGAACGACGAAAGGATTCAGGTTGATGAGACCCTTCGGGTGATCGACTGGAACATCCCGGAGAACAATGACTACTTCCTAGCATCGCAGTTCTGGATCACTGGCGACCTCTACAAACGGAGAACTGACCTGATAGGGTTTGTCAACGGCCTCCCGCTCGTCTTCATCGAACTCAAAGCCTCCCATAAGGACCTGAAACGGGCCTACGAAGACAATCTCCGTGATTACCGGTCAGCCATTCCTCAGCTCTTCTGGTACAATGCCTTCATCATCCTCTCCAACGGATCAAAGAGTCTCATCGGAACCATCTCATCAGAATGGGAACATTTCACCGACTGGAAACGGATCAATTCAGAGGGAGAGACCGGGATCATCTCACTGGAGACGATGATCGCCGGCACCTGTGACCGGGACCGGCTCCTTGACATCATAGAGAACTTCACCATCTACTTTGAAGCAAAAGGCGGGATCATCAAGATCCTCGCCAAAAACCACCAGTTTCTCGGGGTCAATAACGCCATCAGTGCACTGAACGAGATCAAAAAGAACCAGAGGAAACTCGGCGTCTTCTGGCACACTCAGGGGAGCGGGAAGAGTTACTCCATGATCTTCTTTGCCCAGAAAGTTCTCAGAAAACTCACCGGAAACTGGACCTTCCTGGTAGTAACCGACCGGATCGAACTTGACGAGCAGATTTACAACAACTTTGTCCACTCCGGAGCCATCAATGAACCAAAGGCACGGGCAGAAAGTGGAATTGACTTACAGCGGCTCCTTTCCGAAGACCACCGGTATGTCTTCACCCTGATCCAGAAGTTCCGGTCAGACCCCTTCACTTCCTATCCAGCCCTCTCCACCAGGGAGGACATTATTGTCATTGCAGACGAAGCCCACCGGACCCAGTACGACACTCTTGCCCTCAATATGAGAACGGCTCTCCCAAACGCTGCGTTCATCGCCTTCACCGGAACCCCGTTGATCCAGACCGAGGAGAAGACCAGGGAAGTGTTTGGTGAATATGTCAGCATCTACACCTACCGGCAGTCTACGGAGGATGGGGCCACCGTCCCGCTCTATTATGAAAACCGCATCCCCGAACTCCAGATAACCAACCAGAACCTAAATGCAGAAATTGAACAGGTGATTGAAGAGGCAGTCCTGAGCCCGGAAGAGGAGAAGCGGCTTGAGCGTGAGTTTGCCAGGGACTATCACCTCATCACCAGAAATGAACGACTAGACCGGGTGGCAGAGGATATTGTCTCCCACTTTACCGGGCGTGGCTGGCAGGGAAAAGGGATGGTCGTCTCTATCGATAAGGCAACTGCAGTTCGGATGTATGACAAGGTCAGAAAGCATTGGGATCTGGAGCTGAACCGGCTGAGGGCAGAACGGTTCAAGGCAACCGGAGAGGAACTCATCCTCCTCAACGAAAAGATAGAGCTGATGGAGTGGACCGATATGGGAGTAGTCGTCTCCCAGTCACAGAACGAGATTGAGGACCTCCAGAAAAAGGGTATAGATATCCTCCCCCATCGGACCCGGATGGTATATGAAGACCTGGCAGAGAAGTTCAAAGACCCTAAAGACCCCTTCCGTCTGGTATTTGTCTGTGCCATGTGGCTTACCGGATTTGATGCTCCCGCCTGCTCGACCATTTACCTTGATAAACCGATGAAGAACCACACCCTTATGCAGACCATCGCCCGGGCAAACCGTGTCTTCGGGGAGAAAGTAAACGGTCTGATTGTGGACTATTACGGGGTATTCAAGAATCTTGAGCATGCACTCGCAATCTATGCGCCAGGACTTGGTACTGATGACACCATGCCGGTGCAGGACAAACAAGCCCTGGTCGGTCATCTGAAAACATGCATCGATGATATCACCGCGTTCTGCTCACTGAAAGGGATTGATATCACCAGACTTCTGCAGGCTGGTAAATTTGAAAAAGTGAAACTCATTGATGATGCGGTAGAGGCAATTCTCATTGATGACGAGTCAAAACAGAAGTTCCTCGGCCTCACCGCTGTCATGACCCGGCTTTTCAAAGCGATTAAACCAGACCCGGTAGTAACCGAATTGCTCCCGATCTGCACCTTATACCTCGTTATGGTGATGAAGATTAGGTCATTGGATCCTGCGGTTGATATCTCCCGTCTCATGGCATCTATCGAGGAACTCCTTGACCGGTCAATTTCATCTGAAGGCTATGTCATCAAAACACCCACTATCCTTGATCTGAGCCAGATCAATCTTGATATCCTTGCTGAGAAACTAAAAAAAGGGAAGAAACGTACTGAAGCAGAACGGCTCAAAAAACTCCTTGAGCAGCGGGTTCGAAAGATGGTGGAGGTCAACCGGACACGGATTGATTTCCTCGAACGTCTGGAGAAGATGATTGCAGAATACAATGCCGGAAGCCATAATATTGATGAGTTCTTCAAAAAACTTCTCGAATTTACCAATGAACTGAATGAAGAAGACAAGAGAGCATTGAAGGAAAACCTTACTGAAGAAGAACTTACCATTTTTGATCTCCTGACAAAGCCTGATATGAGATTGACAAAAGCCCAGGTAGTCGAGGTTAAGAATGTCGCAAAAGAACTCCTCGATACCTTAAAGCGGGATAAACTTGTTCTCGACTGGCGAAAGAAACAACAAACCCGGGCGATGGTACACGTGTGCATCGAGGAGACTCTAGATCATCTCCCCCCGGTGTATGAAAAAGAGATATTCAACAAAAAATGTGAAATCGTGTATCAGTATGTTTATGATATGTATCCGGATGCAGCGGTAGGAGCAACGGGATGAGAATAATTACCATCAGCGCTCTATTGAATAGACGATCGGTATGGGTGACTCTGCACCCCCTACACGGCCTACAACCGCTCCCGCACGGATTAGGGCATAGGACTGGCCTTGAGATTTACCCGTCCCTTTACTCTTGGCTAAAATCGCGATAATTCGGTATGATCTCCAGGTTCCTCAACCCTGCACGATTTGTTCCCAAAAATGTAAGGGTATCCATCTCCAAAATCGTACTCATGCCAGGATTCCCACACGCTCAATCAGGGCAAACTGATTCAGCATATGAGCAGATCCTAGGGTACAGATCGATCACCAGATCAGCCAGATTTTTCCTCCCAATATAATACGGGGCCTTGCCAAGCAGTATGACAGGAACTAACCGGGCACTATCAGCACGAAGTGGGACAACCGGACCCTCCCCTTCACACCTGAAAAAACCAATGGGACTCACTGTTTTAGGAAGACGTATCACGGAAGGAATAAACCCCGATGATGCCACGGGGATATCAGGTGTTCCCAGCTTTTCAGGTGCAGGCCGGACCTGTTTTACTGCCTGAATTATTTCTGCCCGATTCTTCCCTCTGATAGTAAGAAGAATCCAGGGATTTTCATCCAGTGCTTCAGCGACAAAATACCATGCTGCAATCTTATGGATACAGGGATCATACTGGTCACCACAATTACAAAATTGATGGAAATCCCTGCTCATAGTGGGAAGCAGATTAATATCGGTTTTTCGCAATTCCTGCACAAAATATTCGGTAAATTCTCCGGATACCAATGCCCCGGTCAACACAGCATCTGCAGCAATCGTTGCAACAAGCCGTTCCCAGGTGATCTGATCAAACCGGGATACCATAAAATCAACATCGCGGATAGTATATCCTGAACAACTGATGCCGATTTTTATCCTTCCTGATTCTATGACAAGTTTGCACGCTTCTTTATTCCGTGCACAGGCAAGTCCCCGGCCAAGCCTTTTTTTCTCTGCGACAGATTCTATTCCTCTGACAAATTCCCGTGAATACCATGATGTGCCGACCGGACCGTCCTGTGCTTTGAGTGTCAGTTTTCTCTCATCCGGCACATCTGCTATCGAATGTATCCACCATCGGTTTCTTCGCCTCATGCTTCCTCCTCGCTGGCAAACACGCTATCCCGCAATGACACGATCTCCAGAAGGTCCTTCGTTGATAGATTTGTCAGATGCTCATCTCCATGGGCAAGCACTTCTTGTGCAAGCGACCGTTTCTCCTGGTTCATCAGGTCAATCCGTTCTTCCAGGGTTCCGGCAGCGATCATCAGGTGGACCTGGACATTTCTGTTTTGACCTATCCGGTACGTCCGGTCAGTTGCCTGATCCTCCACTGCCGGATTCCACCACCGGTCAACATGAAAAACATGGGTTGCCCGGGTCAGGTTCAGGCCGGTTCCCCCTGCCTTTAACGAGATGACAAATATTGAAGGAGTATCGGCGGCCTGGAACTGCTCTATCAATTGCTCCCGCTTTTTTCGTGGTACCGAACCAGTCAGCAGAAGAACCGGTGCTTCAACCTTTTCCTTCATCATCTCTGCCAGTTCCTCTGCGAAGGTTGCATATTGGCTGAAAATGAGTGCTGAATCTCCCTCAGCAACCACTTCCTCAAGCATCTCAAGCAGCCGTTGTATCTTTCCAGACCGGGAAGGATTCATCTCACTATCCTTCGCAATAACCCCGGGATGGTTACAGATTTGTTTCAGCCGGGTAATTGATGCAAGAATGATCCCTTTCCGGGCAATTCCCTCAACCGCATCAATGTTTTGTGCCATTTCATTCACAACAGCCTGATACAGGGTAGCCTGCTCAGGGGTGAGCGAACAATATATCCGTGCCTCCATTTTTTCCGGAAGATCAGCGATGACATTCTTATCAGTCTTCATCCTCCTCAGAATAAAGGGACGGATAAGAGAGCGAAGTTCCCGCATGAATGCCTGATCTTTATCCTGTTCAATGGTCCGGGTATACCTTGAGGAAAATGCATGTTGTGAACCAAGGTATCCCGGATTTAGAAAGTCCATGATAGACCACAATTCAAGTAACCGGTTCTCAACTGGTGTTCCGGTAAGTGCAACCCGCCTCTCTCCGGGGAAGGTCTTAATTGCTTTTGACTGGTTAGTACTCGGATTTTTGATATTTTGTGCTTCATCAAGAATAAGAGCAGACCATGAGACCTTCTTCAGATGGTCAACATCCCGTGCAGCCAGGTGATAGGTCGTCAGGACCAGGTCATATGAATTGACCATTTTAATGAGTTCCTCTCCTTTGCACCGGTCTGTTCCATGATGTACCCAGGCCTTTAATGAGGGAGCAAACCGGTTGATCTCCCGTTCCCAGTTCCCAACCACTGACATCGGACAGATCAGAAGAGCCGGAGTAAGACCGGGCTCTCTCTCTTTAAGATACAGCAACCAGGCAAGCGTCTGGGGAGTTTTTCCAAGTCCCATATCATCAGCCAGGCAGGCACCAAATCCCCTCCTGGTACACTGATACAGGAATGAGAATCCTTCTTCCTGGTATGGCCTGAGTGTTCCATGAAAGGTATCAGGAACGATACATGAAACCTGATTGGTGTCTGTCTTCAAAAAGGTCAGAATATCTGCGACCCATTCATCCTTTGCATGAATTGAGATCGAGACCTCTGGATCGTTCATCTCCCCCAGGGAAAGGCGGAGCAGATCGCAGGCAGTATCTGTGCTCCTGCCAGAGCGGTTCTGAAAATGATTTAGGGCCCTGGTTATTGCATCCTGATTACAGGGTATCCATCTCCCCCCAATCCTGACAAAAGGAGCCTTGAGTTTTACCGCTTCCCAAAACTCATCAGGAGAGTAGGAATCATCACCGATTGCTATCCGGTAATCAAATGACAGGATTTCATCAATACCAAGCATGCTACTTCGGTGGACGTAATCTCTCTTTTGGGCATGGAGTTCAATACGGGGTTTATACGATTGATCGGTCCACCACGCCGGAAGAAGAACAATGACACCCCGCCTTTGAATTCTTTGGAGATCTGAACCCAAAAAATCTGCAGCCTGAAGGAGAGTGAGTCTTCCCCCCGTCGGAGTCTTACCGGTCAGATGCTCCCGTAAAACTGATGAAGAAGCAGCCGCATTCCCAATACCCGCTAGGAGTTGATATCTGAGATATGCAGCCGGGGGAAGAAATCCGCCATGGTTGTCAGGTAAATTCCATATCGTTTCAGCAGGAATTATGAGAGATGGATCCGCAACAGATTTTATGTGCAGGCTGATGTCCCAGGGTTCTGTTTCTCCTTCAGGAGGTTCTTTGACAATAATGCAGAATTTAAACTCTGAAAACGTCCCTGAACTGGAATATGTCAGCCAGTTCTGCATCCCCTGTGCAAACACCTTTTCAAAAGCAGTATCATTCACCACCAGGCCCGTCCCGGTGAGTTCTGTCATGAAATTGATGGAGTTCTGATCTGGTTCAAAGCCCAGGGGATCGGGTTCAGCTTCAAACGAGTAATCAGAAAAAGCCCGGTGTATGATAACCTGCATCATCTCCAAAAGGGCAGTGTGTACCCGGGATTCAGGCTTTGGAAAGAACGGCTCTTTTGCGAGACGGGGGATAGAGTATTGACATACCGGTGGCATGCGGCTGGAAAAGTCAGATAGCCATGCAGTATCTTCAGGAGAAAGGGCGGGAATCCAGGTAACATGGTAACCGGTAAACGTTTTATCGACTTGCGGTTTGAATTTCCCAGTCTGAACCAGGGTAAGGGCACTCTCCATGAGAACAACAGTATACCGGAACGAATCGCCTGCAATGTACCCTTCTGGTTCTTTGGTTCCGGCCTTCCAGAGATCAAAAAAACTGTCATAGGGACAGAGGATTACCGGGACATACAGGGGAACAAGGGGTAACGTTTTGGTTTTAGGGGTGGTTTTTTCCTTTGACCTGAAGACGAGGGAAGAGGGCACGGTATCTGATGCGGGAATATAGATGATCCACCTGGTTGCTTTGAATTCATCAACACCGATATCAAAACAATTCCTGACGAGTTCTTTGAGAGAGGTATGGTCAAGGGCATAGGGATATATCCCAGGTTTACCTTTTTCAGTTCCCTTTTTCGTAGTACTCTGTGCCGAAATATCTGCCCCATATTCGGCAAAGAGTGCTACTGCCTGGATAGCCGGGTTTACCAGGGCATGAAGAATGGGGAGAGAAGAATGAGATTCTGTGTCGCTTCTGTTATTCTGAAATTTGAACCGGGTTTTATCACTCACAAAGAACCCCCAATAGTAGAAAACAGGTATTCTCCTGCTTCACCATAATAGAAGCACCTGACGACCCATACACGATTCATGAGAGTCCATGTATCGATCATCATCAGGACCCATATCCTTCTTTCACATAATACGGTGAGGGAATCTCAGGGTACACCAGGTAGGATTATTTCAGTAGAAAGACCGGATCATGTATAGTACCTGCTGTGAATCTGTTGTTTCAGCTCATGGGCAAACCAACTGACTCTATCTGAAATAGAAGTGATGAGATACCAAACAAAGGGTAGTGAAAGGTATCAAAGGGCCCGAGAGAATACCTCAAAAATTTGAATATAGGGATGGGGCCAGAACCTGGCGGCTCGGAACCAGCACATTTGGAGTCTCTCCATCTGTTACCTGACCTCTTGAGGAAACCCCACTACTCAGTATTGGAGTAACCCCAATCCCGGGTGGATTATTCACCGTAATACAGTTCTTCTCCCGTTTCATATTGTTACTCATACTATTTCTTGCATAGAGTGAGACCGTAAACGATCCTGCCCGGGTGTATACATGAATCGGGTTCTGCAGATTCGAGACCTTCCCGTCGCCAAAGTTCCATGACCACTGGGTAGGACTTCCACTTGAGGAATCAGTGAACTGGACGGTGAGCGGGACCGATCCCCCGGTACTATTTGCCTGGAAACGGGCAAAAACTACACCTGAATCAGGTGTTGCATCCAGGTGAATAGTGTGGTTCGCATTTACATTCGTGAATGCATACTGTTTCTCTGCTGGTATGGGTACTGGCTGGCCGTCTACCGTCAGATGAGAGAGTGTTGCCGCGGGTTTTGCCTTGAGCGTACATACTACCGTCTCTCCTGCCCTGACCGAGATAACCCCTCCCGGACTGATAACACCATATCCATTGGAGGTCCCATTGATTGTATATGACCGTGAAATATCTCCGATTACTGAGAACGCCTGTTGTTTGTATCCTCTGAGACCGGTTGTCGCGTTGATCACCCAGAGATCATACCCGCCAGGCGGGATCGAAGCTACTGACACATTGGTAAGGATGAGATGAGAATCCGAGAACACCGCAGGGAGGCTGAGGGCGATCACTCCTCCGCTGATGAGTTCAATCCGATCTGATGATCCAAAGTTCTGCCCCAGAACGGTAAAGACCGGAATTGTACTCCCTTGTGGTGCAGTTGAAGGAGTTACCCCCAGAACCACCGGAGCAATACCTGAAGGCCTCGTCTCAATAATAAAGCCTCCGGTTTTTGTCCCATTCAGTCCGGTGGTCAGGTTTGTTACGGTTACGTCATACATGCCTGCAACAGCACTGATTAAGTTGGGAGCAAGAAGGGTCAGATTCTGTCCTGAACGTACACCCGTGAAGGAATACGGGGTTGACCCTAAAAGACGGAACTCTACCCGCTCTCCACCATAGAAGTTCTGCCCGATGATCAGAATACTGGCGACCGGTGACTGTGCCACAATCCGGTCAGGAGTTATCCCGGTAATAATTGGTGCAGGAATTGGCGGAGTTGGACCGGTGATCGTAAATGCCGCCGGGAGGAGACCGAGAAGTCCTGACGGATTCAGAACCTGAACATCGTACACTCCAGTGGGTGCAGCGGTCAGGTTGAGTTCTTTGACCTGAAGCACCTGCCCGGTGTTGATCACAGAACCATACGTGAGATTTGTACTACCCAGAGTAAAGGAGACCCGGGCACCTTGTTCAAAGTTCTTTCCCGTGATGGTAACATCCTGCCGGGCAGTTCCCTGTACTCCTTTTGCCGGGCTGACGCCGGTAATTACCGGAGTATCTCCTCTGATGATTCCGAACCTGGCTGATAGACGATGTTTCTGAACAATGTTGGTGAAGGTGTACGTTGGCTGGGGTCCCTGGGACGCACCATCAACAATGAGATCGGTAATCCGATACCCACCGGACGGCCGGAGGGTAAACGTCTGGCTGGTTCCTTCAGGGTACGTCAGATTCCCGGATGGCGAAAGAGTCCCACCCTGACCGGTATCGGCCTCAATAATCCATTCCCGATCAGAGATAGTGATATAGTTCTTCTGGGTCTTGATCATCGACCCTCCGGGATTTTTGACCAGGAGAGAGACAGTGTATCTCCCACTCCGGGTAAATGTGTGCACCGGGTTCTCATCAGTGGAGAATGTGCCATCTCCAAACCGCCAGAACCAGTTTGTGGGTCCGCCAAGACTCATATCTGTAAAATTCACGACGAGCGGAGATCTTCCGGCGAGCGGTGTTCCGATGAAGTCAGCAACAAGACCTACTGCAGATGAGTTGACCGAGATAGTATGGTCTGCCGATATATTGCTGAAGACATAGGTATTGACAGGTCCCTGGTTAAGACCATCAACGACGACTGATCCGAGCTGATAACCGGCCCCTGGCCAGATAGAGAAGGTCTGAGCACTCCCGATGGGGATCTCGATAATACCGGAGGGCTGAATAGTGCTCCCCCGATCAGAGGTGGCAATGATCGTATGCTTCCCTGGTGGAGAGGGGATGATACTAAATGATGCTCTGATGGTATGGGGCGTGGTGACGTTGATGAAGGTGTATGCACCAAGGGGGCCCTGACTTGTACCATCTACAGAGATATCGGTGAGATCATACCCTGGTGCCGGGATGATCGTGAACGACTGGGTGCCCCCTGATACGACCGGGATTGATCCAGATGGGCTGATACTCCCCCCAACATTCGCAGTCGCGGTGATGATGTGGGTCAGAACCGGAGCTGAAACGTGAATGAGACCCGGCCTGGTGGTAGTACTGGTTCCATATGGGCTGGCTACATTGAGTGAGACGGTGTAGAGACCAGGCTGAGAGTAGGAGTGAACCGGATGGAGTACAAGGGAAGTGGTTCCATCACCAAAGGTCCAGTTCCGAACCAGGAGGTCATCACCAGTTGATGTGTCAGTGAATTGGACGCTCATGGGAGCGGGCCCTTCGGTCTGGTTTGCGTTGAATGAAGCGTTAACCGGAGATTTTCCGAGGATTTGAAGGCTCCTCTGATAGGAACCACTCCTCCCGCTCGTCGTGTTGCCAACAGTCAGGGTCACCGGGTATGAACCATTGGATGAGAATAGATGTGACGGACTCTGACTGGTGAGATTCGCAGTTCCATCACCAAAGTTCCACTGCCATCGGTCAGGTAGACCGGTAGAAGTATCGGTGAACTGAACCAGAAGAGGGAGGAGACCGGTGGTTTGAGAATTATTAAACGATGCTGCAATGTTCGGATATATCCGGGCGGTGATAACCCGGATAGAGTGGAGTGCAGTGACATTTGTGAAGGTGTACGATGATGCCGGGGCAGTCGGCAGGCCATCAATGAGGAGACTGTGAAGCTCAAAGCCGGCAAGAGCACGACAACTAAAGACCTGACTGCCACCATACGTCACGTTGACGAACCCGGATGGAGAGATATTGCCTCCGGCATCACTCGTCGCATTTATGATGGAGATCTGGCCGGGAGCCGTCACCTGTATCGTCTTGCTGATTGTTGCATTGTGCCACAAACTGGTGACCAGAAGAGAGGAGAGATACGATCCACCATTCGCGTAGGTATGGGTGATAACCGAACCATTTCCGTCTGTACCATCCCCAAAGGTCCAGTAACTGCTGGTGATATCATCCCCGGTTGAGGTGTCAGTAAAGTTCACTGTCAGCGGGGCGATCCCACTCATCGGGTTTGCAGTGAAGGAGGAATTTATCGGTTTTTTACCGACAAGGGTCAGATTCTGCCTCCGATAGGTGGTCTGATTGGTTGTTGCATTTCCGATGCTGAGGGTCACCTGATACGGTCCACCTGATAAGTAGGCATGAACAGGATTTCTGGCGGTGACATTCGGTGAGGCATCGCCAAAGTGCCAGGACCACCAGGTGGGTTCACCAGTTGAAGTGTCTGTGAACGTGACATTCAGGGGAATCAGGCCGGTTGTCGTTGAATTCGTGAAGTTCGCGGTGAGGTTGGTGTTTATCGGGGTTGTCAGCACCCTGATGGTGTGGTTTACCGTGACGTTGCTGAATGTGTAGGTACCGTTCGGGCTTCTCAGTATACCATCTATGGAGAGGTTCTTCAGGTGATACCCGGTTGTTGCCGAACAGGAGAAGGTCTGATCCCCCCCATACGGGACGGTAATGTTCCCTTGAGGAGTGATCATCCCACCGGAGTCAGCTGATGCTGTTATTGTCAGAGAAGGCGTGAGATTTGGGCGTGTAATGGTGTTACTGATCAACGTAACTGCTGTCTGTGCCAGTGCCCTCCCATGCAGCGACGCACCACTGTCCATGGTGATCGCCTTCTGAGCGAGAATATTCCCTTCAGCATGTGCACCTGGCCCGATTGTCACCCCGGTTTCACCGCCGATCTGCCAATAGACCCGTGCTGCCTGTGCACCATTGATCAATACGACATGTGAAGCATACCCCATGGTGAGGTCTTCTGCTATCTGGAATATCCAGACAGCATCCTCATCGCCCCCGGCATCCAGGGTAAGGTCCGTTGCAGTGGGTATGAGCACACCAGTAGACCATTTATACACACCAGGGGCAAGGGTCCGTCCTCCGAGGTTTCCCGCATATAATTCGGTAGCAGTGGAAGGTACCCTCCCTGCTGCTTCGGTGTATGCAGCCTCCATGTTACTTACGGCTGTGGTAAGCATAGCAGGAGTGGGAGAGAGGTAATCGGCTGCATACACCCGCCCCACCACCAGAGATGATACCGAAAACTGATTCGAGGGATCCATGGAGAGGCCAAATCCGGTTATCGCCCCCGAAGCTATCGGACTAAGCCCCATATTTCCCGTGATCGCGGTAGTACCAATAGTGGTAACTCCAGATTTTGCTAGTATAACAAAGTTTTCAGCAGACCCAAGATCCACGGGAGTTGTCGGGGAGATAACCCTGAAGGAGGCGTTGATGGTATGGTGAGAACTCACGTTGGTGAATTGGTATGCCGGGAGGGGGCCGACTGGATTGCCATCAACCATGACATTGTTTATCAGGAAACCAACCGAAGGAGTGATATTAAACGTCTGATTCGCTCCACCGGCCACCAGTACAAGACCTGACGGGTTGATGGTACCCCCGGAATCAGCCGTTGCGTTGATAATATACGTCGGGCTTGTGCCCGTTACCTGTATCGTCTTATTGATCGTTGCATTATCCCACAGACTGGTTACTAGAAGAGAGGAGAGATACGAGCCCCCATCGGTGTACGTGTGGTTGATTACGGTGCCATTACCAGAAGTGCCATCCCCAAAGTTCCAGTATCTGCTGGTGATGTCATCCCCGGTTGAGATGTCAATAAAGTTTACGAGCAGAGGGGCTGTTCCGTTCATCGGATTAGCAGTGTAGGAGGGATTTATCGGATGTTTACCAACAATCGTTACGTTTTGACGATGATAGGCGGTCTGATTGGAGCTTGTATTTCTGATGATCAGGGTCGCCTGATACAGCCCGCCGGAGGTATAGGAATGGCTCGGATTTCTGATGGTGACATTCGGTGTGGTATCGCCAAAGTTCCAGGACCACCAGGTGGGATCGCCGATTGAAGTGTCAGTAAAGGTAACATTCAATGGAAGGATACCGGTTGTGGTCGAGTTCGCGAAGTTTGCAGAAAGGGTGGTGGTTGGTGTTGTCAGCACCCTGAGAGTATGGTTCACGGTAACATTGGTGAAGGTGTAGGTGGCATTCGGGCTTATTAGCATCCCGTCAATGGAAAGGTTCATGAGTTGATTTCCGGGAGTCGCCGAGCAGGAGAACGTCTGATCACCCCCATATGCGAGGGTGATATTCCCTGCGGGAGTTATTAATCCCCCGGAATCTGATGTGGCGGTAATAGTCAGAATCTGAGCCATTATGGTAAATCCGCTTAACAGGGTGCCAGTCTGGCCATCAGGGTTCGTAACCATAACATTCCAGACACCTGATATTGCACCAGTTATCGGGAACATACATGTGATCTGCGTACCTGAAGAAACGACCACACTCGTCGCCGTAATGTTTGAATACCCGGAACGGGTGAGGTTGACCACGGCACCAGTCTGGTAGTTGGTACCCGCAAGGTTGCTGATCGTAACCGGACCGGTGTTTAGGGCAGTGGACGGAGTGATGCTTGTGACCGTAGGAGCAGCAGCAGTTATGGTAAACCCATTAGACAGGGTACCTGTCTGACCATCAGGATTCATAACCACCACATTCCAGACACCTGAGGCCCCGCCGGTAATTGGGAATACACACGTGATCTGAGTAGCAGAGGATACCACCACGCTCGTTGCCGTGATATTCGGATACCCAGAACGGGTAAGGTTGACTATGGCACCAGTCTGGTAGTTGGTACCGGCAAGGTTACTGATCGTAACCGGACCAGTATTCAGGCTGGTGGACGGGGTGATACTTGTGACCGTCGGAGCAGGAGTGGTTATGGTAAAACCGCTTACCAGAGTGCCAGTCTGACCATCGGCATTCGAAACAACAACATTCCAGACACCT
>DATMXW010000013.1:0-4958 GCA_035561295.1 Methanospirillum sp.
CTGCCTATAACTTTATCAATACATCTAAATTATTAGATCCTCCTCAAGAATCTGAAGAAGAGGAAAAAATAAGGCATCATCCTTTTTTTGAGAAAGATGGGAAACTATTTCTCACCTGCATAACCTCCAATGAATGTTTCAGGTATGCACATCTGGAAGAGGGAAAGGTAGTTTTCTCAAATCAAGAACTCGATCCAATGGGTGTAATTACCAACCCACCTGAATTACCTGTTCATCAAGATCGTGGAACCACTGTATTGATAGTGGGTCTTCCTAAAACTGATCTTCTCGCTAATGCATCAGTGGTATCACCTGCTGATCTTTACTCACGAATGCGAAATCATTTTTATAAATACACAGATGCTCCGGAGGAGGATTATGAGGTCTTTGTATATTTTTGCCTGTACTCATGGTTTTACTCGAAATGTGGAACGGCACCATACCTACGATTTCTCGGGGATACTGGCAAAGGGAAAAGCCGATTTTTGAAGGTTGTCAGCGACTTGTGTTTTTTCCCCATCAAAGCATCAGGCTCATCTTCCCTGAGTGGGATAATGAGGTTTAAAGAGCGGTGGATGGGGACACTGCTTATAGACGAGAGTGACTTAAAAGGTGATCAAGCAGATCCACTGATAAAATACCTCAATTTAGGATTTGAGCGAGATAATTTCTTCATTCTTACTGATAAGAATGATGTCGGAAAATCTCATATCTTTGATCCTTTTGGACCGAAAACGATTGCCATGCGTCAACCTTTTCGTGATGTTGCAACGGAAGGACGATGTCTCTCTTTCTCCCCTGATGAAACAACCCGTGCTGATATTCCTTCTGAGCTTCCTGCTGTATATTACGATGAGGTAGACGAATTAAGAGCAATAATCACCCGGTTTACTCTGGAACATTGGGGGGATGTAGATGAATCCTGCATGTTTTCTTGTAACGGCATTGATCTTGAACCTAGATTAAAGCAAATGGCCCGGCCTTTATCGATTATCCTTAAATTATTCCCTGATGGTGAGGAAAGGTTCAAAAATTACCTCTATGTTAGGCAAAAAGAGATCAAACAGACAAGAGCCGAGAGCTGGGAAGGAGGGATGTTTAACTATGTCCTTCAACTTGCGTTAGGTGAGGAAGACCTGATGGGCGATCCTGAATTTGGTCGTTATTATTATGGGGGGAAAATTCAGGCCGTACTTCCAAAAATGATCGCAGAATCCTTAAAAATAAGCCCAAAGGCGGTTACCAGGGCATTAGAAGGAATCGGGATGGAAGTACGACAGCGCCGGGTAACCGTTATTTCAAAAGAGGGTACATCTTCAAAAAAGGTTCGCCCTTTAATGGTCCCAAATAAACAGAAATGGAACGAGATAATTCAACGTTACTATTTGAGTGAGGCCAATGAAAACGAGTTACTCTGTCCTGATTGTTTGAAAGGGCCAGAATACAACACTCGTCAAAATGGGTTATCAGATTCTGTTACTGAATGTGATCCTCATCCGAATGAAAGTGGTAATGGACAGGTTACAGAACCTGATGATCCTGATCTAGATGGAACACGTGTACCAGATGTACCACATACAGGGGACACGCCCTACACTCTACAAGAGTGGCTAAATTTTCATGGGATGTCTGAAGAAACAATTCCTGAATATTTCAGCCTGATCTCTAATCTAAATGATTTAAAAGGACATAAGTGCCATTGTAGGGGATGTAATGAACCCCAAAGATCTAACCCAATATTCTGGAACAAAAAGGGCCCGAAATATGCTAGGGCGCGGATATGCCAACTACATTACAATGAGATGAAAGCCCTATGGCAGCGGAATCAAATTAAGGATGAAAATTATGAATGAGATTTACATTGCCCCTGAATCATTGGTTAATCATTTCATAAGAGGTAATCCACTCAGAATTATGAATTTTTTAGCCCTGTTAGTAAAAGATGGAGAAGATGTAGGTATCTCTTCAGGGATTATCCCAGGACCATTTAAAGATCCTGAAAAATTCCAACATTTAATAATTCCTGCTGTAACTGCTGCCACAGATAATCTCGAATCTTGGGTGATGAAAAATAATTGGCTCAATTTCATAGAGTCAGATCAAAAAGAATTAACCCTCTTTGATCTCGAAGTTAATTTTTCAATGAAGGAGGATGGGAGATTGATATTGTTGGCTTCTTACACCCCATTATCAAACCGTGGCTGTGATTATGTGCTGTCACCTGAAGGAGAACGGGCGAGGTTGATGATCCAAGAGATGGTTGGTACAGCGTTAGAGAAAAACAAGGTAATATGATCTATGGATCGATTCAATAATAGATACCAAATGGCCCCTAAATGCACAATCTGGAACTATTCTGACAGGCCCGTCTGGATAGAAATGGAAGGGATCCTATCGGTCATTGACGAGGGGTATCGTAGTAGACGTGACATCTACAAGGACCGGGAGGACTGATCCTATGGCTCAGAAGTGTTCGGTGTGCAGCCACAAAGACCGACAACGGATCGATGAAGCCATCGTCAGTGGTCAGTCTAACCGGACCATGGCGACTCAGTACGGAGTATCCATATCGGCAGTACAACGACACCGGGCACATATCCCAGCGGCCCTAGCTGAGTCAAAACATGCTGAGGAAGTGACAGATGCTGATAACCTGATATCTGATCTTCAATACTTGAGAGGGGAGGCTATAGCCTTCCTAAACAAGGCAAAAGCAGCAGACGACCTAAGGGCAGCAGCCCCCCTGATAGGTGCAGCTTTAAAAACGATTGAGACTCTGGCAGAAGTCAGAGGTGAAATAGATCGGAAAACCGAGATAAATATCACACTTAATCCTATATGGCTTGAGACTCGGACTTTAATTCTTACTTCCCTTTTACCATATCCCGAAGCAAGGAGGGCCGTATCCATAGCATTACAGGAGGGATTATGCAAAGAGAAATTATAGACGATCTTCGATATGCATTAGACCCAGTCGCTTTTGCCCGTGAGATTTGCAAGAAACCTCCTGATCCTTGGCAGGCCCAATTGCTCATGGGGACATCAAAAAGAATCCTTTTAAACTGCAGCAGGCAGAGTGGGAAAAGCACAACATCAGCGATATTAGCCCTTCATCGGGCATTATTCTTCCCAAAGAGCATGATAATTCTTGTTAGTCATACTCAGAGACAGTCTGATCTGTTATTTAAAAAGGTTCAGGAATTCTATGAATTGGTCCCGAATCAACCCAAACTTCCGGAAGACAACAAAAGATCGATGAAACTGAGAAATGGCTCATGGATCGTGTCGGTCCCAGGGAAGGGCGAAAATATCAGGGGGTATTCTGCGGTTGACTTGCTGATTGAAGATGAAGCGGCGCAGGTTTCCGATGAACTTTATACGGCAGTTCTGCCTATGTTAGCAACATGTAATGGCAAATTGATGTTGATGAGCACACCTTATGGCAAACGTGGGCATTTTCATACAGAATGGACCGGGAAAGGGGATTGGGATCGGATTAAGGTGACGGCCCGGGAGTGCCCGAGAATAACTGATGAATTCTTGAATGACCAAATTCAGAAGATGTCCGAATGGGAATTTAAGCAGGAATTCCTTTGCGAATTTGGGGAAACATTGGATAGCGTGTTTTCATTTGACTTGATTCAGTCAGTCATGGATAACACCATTGAGCCACTATTTCCACTATCTGATTATAAATTGATTATTCCGGGTATGGGTAACGACATTGAACCATTATTTAAGGAGGAGACATATTGAGATTTTTTATAGGTGTGGATTTAGGACAGTCTGCAGATTATACCGCGATCAGCGTGCTAAAGGTAAATGAAGAAGACCGGACAGGTCAAATCATCCACCTTCAACGGTTGCCCCTGGGTATGCCCTATCCTCAGCAGGTAATGGAAATTCGGAAACTGTATGAGCACATATTAAAGTTCAATGAGCCCGTTTTTCTTACCGTCGATAACACGGGTGTTGGCAGACCTGTATTAGACCTCATTAGGGAGATAGGGATAAGCCCGATAGGCATAACGATCACTGGAGGGACAGAGATCCGGCAGGATGGCGACAGCCTGTATGTACCGAAGGTTGAGATGATTACGTGTCTGACAGTAGAATTCCAGACAGGGAAATTGAAGATTATTGGAACTCTCCCTGATTCAGAAACGATAATGAAGGAATTGGCAGGTTTTAAACGGAAACAGAATATTCGGACCGGGCATGAGTCATTTGAGTCCTGGAGAGACGGAATACATGATGACCTTGTTTTAAGTGTGGCTCTCCCTGTATGGTTTTGCTCCTGGCTAATGGGTCAGTATTGCAGTATTGAAACCTTTTATTATGACGATTCAGCAGAGCGGCGGATATCATCGTACTAAGGGGCAAACATGCAAACTTTTACAATTTCAAGCAAAATTGACCACATTAAGGCGCTGTGTGAACGGTATGGGCCGGACCTTATGCCTGCAAAGGACATAAAGGGTAATCTGGGGGATGAGGTTTTCCGAGATCTTATTGGTCTTCGGTATATCAGAAAGGCCGGTTATCTGGCACCAAATGGCACATTTTCAACCAGGAGGACATCTAATTACGATGTTGTAGTGTATGAGGCAACTGACACAGGAATAAAACGTGGGTTATTCACCCCTCGGTGCACTGCAGATCGAAATGTTGAGGGTGTTGCACATACAATGCTCAATTCATGACCAACGTAATGATCCAGGCATGGGCCGAATTCTATCGGTGGCTGAGTTCTGACGATTTGGGTGAGAAACTGTTGGGATGGGCGATAGTTCTGATCATTCTCCTGCCTATTCTGGGTTTGCTGTTCTTGTACGTGTTCCTGGAAGGGATTCACTTTCTCTACGAGACAAACACCCCGATTCCGAACTTTATGATCCGGAAATAATTCTAATTTAAGTGTCGATTTTTAGCCTAATTTGATTTAAAACGTCCAATAT
>DATMXW010000014.1:0-20035 GCA_035561295.1 Methanospirillum sp.
CTTTCGAATTTAAAAGAATAATGACTAAATATCCTGTTATTCACCACTGATAGAGAGCATCATGATCAACACACATAGCCTGGATGCCGGCACGCCCCCCGTGCCAGTGACAGACATCCCTTATCTGGATGTCCCCCGGATTCTACCCGAACCCGGGACTTTCACCATGACAACGATTCCACCGATACCAGCGGAGGGTGCCTGATGAGTGATATTATTTTGGATGTCTCCAATTTCTCGTATGCATACGGCGATGTGCAGGCGGTCAGAGATATCTCGTTCCAGGTCAGAAAGGGAGAGATATTCTCATTTTTAGGGCCAAACGGTGCAGGAAAGAGTACGGTTATCAACTCGCTGATTACTCTGCTCCCCCAACAGAGTGGGAACGTTACCATCGCCGGCCATAATCTCAGAACTGAACAGCCAGCGGTCAGGCAGTCTATTGGAATTGTCTTTCAGCAGATCACCCTGGACAAGGACATGACCGTGCGTGAAACCCTGGATTTTCATGGGGATATCTACCGGATGGACCATGCATCGAAATCAGCACGGATCGAGGAACTCCTCAGCCTGGTCGAACTGAAAGAAAAGAGTGATACACTGGTAGACACCCTCTCCGGTGGGATGAAACGCAGGCTTGAGATCGCCCGGGGGCTGATGACCAGGCCGAAGATCCTGTTTCTGGACGAGCCGACCATCGGCCTTGATCCCCAGACCAGGCAGAAGACCTGGGAATACCTCAGATCGGTAAATCAGGAAGGCACTACGATCTTTATGACAACCCATTACATGGACGAGGCCGATCTCCTCTCTGACCGGATTGCACTCATGGATCATGGCACTATTATTATCCATGGAACACCCGAAGAGCTCAAGTCCAGTCTCGGGAATGATATCATCTACCTGGAAACCTCTGATATCGAGAGAACCAGACAATCCCTGACCGGGGTGATTGGTATCAGGGAGATGAGCAAGGTTGACGGGAAACTGATGATCAGCGCAGAGCAGGACGGAGCCCGGCTCCTTCCCGAGATTATCAGATATCTGAGCGAACAAGCTATGGTGGTACAAGCCGTCAGTCTTAGGAAACCCTCGATGGATGATGTCTTTATGCACTATACCGGTACGGAGATGAGGGATTGATGAAGCCAGGGTTTTATCCGGTCTTCAAACGTGACATGACCCGGTATTTCAGGTTCAAGGATCAGCTCTTCACCTCAATGCTTCATCCGGTGCTCTGGCTGGCCTTATTCGGGTTTGCGATGGCCTCAAACTTCGAGCGGATCCTCCAGACGTCCCTGCCTCCTGCCGGGATTGTTGCGGTCAATTATCTAACCTTCATGTGTCCGGGCATGATTGCGGCAACGATACTCTTTACCAACCTGTATGGCGGGTTCTCAGTGCTTTTTGATAAGAACTGGGGGATTCTCAGAGAGATTCTTGCCAGTCCCATGCCCCGGCGTGACTTGATCATTGGGATCTGTCTCTCTGCGGTCACCAAATCACTGATTCAGACCGTGATTATTATCTTGCTCGGGATGGTGCTGGGAGTCTCAACCTTTTCCGGCCAGAGTCCGGGGGGCATCCTCATCTCGATGATCGGGATTATTTTGTTTATTGGATCATTTTCAGCGGCAGTTTTGTGTGTCTCCCTGTATGTTGCATTTGCCACCAGTTCACCAGAAGGATATCAGGGAATTACCACTATTCTTTCGATGCCACTCTTCTTTGCATCCAGCTCCCTCTATCCGGTGGATGGGCTGCCACCCGTGATTCAGCAGGTTGCACTGCTCAATCCGCTCACTCATCTGACGAGCGGTCTTCGGTTCTTTATCATTGGTGACCAGTTCTCGGCACTTGGGCTGGTCTTCTCCTTCTCATCAGGTGAGATTTTGCTCTCATTCCTGTACCTGGTCGGTCTTGCCCTGGTGATGTTCTGGATGACACTTCGCATGATCAACCGGGCGGTTATCACCTGACCGCTATTCGGGTGTGAGCGGGTGATAGGGAGAGAAGCGGGGGGGTCCCTTATGACCTCCCAGCCCGGGACCCTCGTTTTCGGGTATCAATTTCTGATCAAGGGGCTCCCTGGATAATCCCGGATCCCAGCGGGTACATAACGGTTCCATTTGCATCTGCCAGAGAGACCGGTAATCTCCCGGTAAAAGGTATCTGTCCAAACAGGGCACGAATTGCAGTTTTTACGTTCTGTCCTCCTGCCTTGCCTGCATAGGTTGCGATATAGACCGGGATGTCAGGCATATACATGATATCATATGGCTGATTCAGTGCAAGGCCGACTACTGGTACCTCATCCTTCTGGGCATAGGTGATGAGGTCATGAGAGAACCGGGCACTGTCCCCTGCTTCCTTTTTCTAGTTTTTTTGTATCATGTTCTCACAGAGGTGGGAGAAAAAAGAGAAATTATACCGGCATAGCTCAACTCGGTGTACCCTGAAACAACCTGTCTGCCGAAACATGATCGGACTGGGCCCATCCTACACCAACAAATTACGTGGTAAACCATTAAGCAATCCTAAACTGTTCAATCCAATTGATGACCCGGATCCATGACCCTATTGGTAGAAACCCACTCCGGGAAAAAAATCCTATTGTTGGCGTTAACACAAAGACGTGTGGAAAAAATGGTCACTGTTGGGCGGTTGCGGGCGACCCGGATTGTTGTTTCTTTCTTGCTCGGATTAATTCAACTGTTGCATCATCAATAGGGGTGAGGTTCATGCTTTTACACATTCTTTGAAACCTCTCTTCCCCTTCTTTCATATTCTCTTCAGTTACAAGGATTTTTTTATTCGACGTTTTAAGTGCCCCGGGGGGGGATACAAACCTGCTTTCTTTCATTTTAACCCTTTTCATGTATGAAAACAACATCAACGAAATTAATAATATTTCCCTCATCATCTAGACTTGACCGGATCTTTGTAACATAATATCCGGTCTTTGCTGGCAATAATATTTCCCCCTGTTTTCTATTATGTGACTCATTCTCATTTCCAATAAATAACGCCATGTCTCCTTGCTTTAATGAAGAAGCAATGATGTATTTCTCACCGGATTCGTCAGCAACTGCATATTTTAGAGATTGTGTATCATCAAAACTTACAGCAGTAAACCCTTCATCAAATAGAATCGGAGAGATGCCGGTAATGTTTCGTTCAATAATAGCGCTCTTTATTTGATTGACATCATATGGCCCCAAACCTCTTTGGACGTCATATCCTTGCTTTAATCTAGATCGTTCAATAACATCTGATAGTATAACTGCCCCGGCGATCGCGTTCTCATATTTTTCACAATCGCCTTTGAAGTATTCATGGTCTTTCGTATGCCGAAGTGCATTGTTAAACGGTTTAGAATCCTTAACCCAATCCCGAATGGCATCTTTTTCTTCTTTAGTAAGCTCCTCCCGGCGATCAGGGGGAACATCTACAGTCTCAAACGTTGGCACCGTATCAGGTAATGGTTCGCTGACAGGATATTTAGGGTTCTGTTTCACCGTAACAGTATCACTGTCCCTGGTGACAATGGCGTCCCTTTCCCTGACTTCGTCCGTCATCTACCTGGAATTGATATCTTCACCAACAAAGGATGATTCCTCCGATTCTAAGAAAAGGGCCTGATGGGTCAGGTTATCTCTGGCTGTTAATCCCGGATCCCAAGGGGAACATAACGGTCCCATTTGCATCTGCCAGGGAGACCGGTAATCTCCCGGTAAAAGGTATCTGTCCAAACAGGGCACGAATTGCAGCTTTTACGTTCTGTCCTCCTGCCTTGCCTGCATAGGTTGCGATATAGACCGGGATGTCAGGCATATACATGATATCATATGGCTGATTCAGGGCAAGGCCGACTACTGGTACCGCTTCCTTCTGGGCATAGGTGAGCAGGTCATGGGAGAACCGGGCACTGTTCCCGGTTTCTGACCGCTGCTCAGGAGTGGTTGAACTGGTTGCAAGCAAGACCAGCGAGGCATCATGCATGGCATATCGCTGCTCATCAGTCAGGGAGGTCTGGTTGGTGTACAGAAATGAGACAATGTTGGGATCATACCCGGCGATTTCTCCGGTCTCGTGCACTGCACCGGTTATCTCTGTGGCAAATGAATCTGACGGGCTGAATGCCACGATGGAACCTGTATGTGGGAACGAGAGTGGTACAATCTGGTTCCGGTCAGTTACGAGGGTAACTGCCTGCTCTGCTGCATCGCGGTCCACCTCAAATGCGGCATCACTCAGCCAGACTTCCTGCACAGCCCTGAGCCGGGCTGCAGAATCTGATGTGAGGTTAGATCTGGTGCCATGTACTCTGCCGGGGAGGGATCGCTGTTTCAGGGTCAGGATACGGAGAACAGATTCATTCACCCGTGCCTGAATCTGTGGATCCCTCTCATATGCGTCAAGGACGGCCTCGTATGCTTCATCCAGGTCATCAGGAAAGAGCACGATATCAGCACCGGCACGAATAGCCTGCACGGCTGCTTCTCCAGGCGTGAACCGGTCAGTGATCGCTTTCATCGTCATGGCATCGGTGATGATGAGTCCCTCAAACCCGAGTTCATCCCGCAGCAGATCGGTCAGGATTGGTCGTGAGAGGGTTGCCGGAGTCGGCATCACTGACCCATCGGCAAGCAGCGTAGAGGAGTTGTCATATACCGGGAAGATGATATGAGCGGTCATGATGGCATCTATACCATGAGCGATGGCTGCCCTGAACGGAACCAGTTCTACCTGATTCATCCGTTCCCTGGTATGATCCTCGCGGGGGAGCCCGAAATGACTGTCTACGTCCACATCCCCATGACCTGGAAAGTGTTTTCCTGTGGATAGTATCCCGGAATCGTGCATCCCATCGATATAGGCATTACCGAGCTCTGCCACTGCCTCCGGGTTCTCGCCAAATGACCTGATACCAATGACCGGGTTGTTCTGGTTTGTCTCAACATCAAGGACCGGGGCAAAGTTCATAGTGATGCCTAGAGCTGCCAGACCTTCCCCGATGGTTACCGCAACCTCACGGGTCTTTTCAGGTGATCCAGTTGCGCCCAGTGCCATATTCCCCGGCATCCTTGGACCGAATGGGAGGCGGCCGATATATCCTCCCTCCTGGTCTATCCCAATCAGGAGTGGAACCATTTCTCCGTTCCTGCTCATCAGAGCATGATCCTGCAGGGATCCGGTCAGATTCAACACCTGTCCGGGAGAGACGATATCTCTGGCAAACAGGATGACTCCGCCAGGATGGATGGTATCAAGCATGGCTTTGAGTTCGCCGGTCATCGCTGTGGTCCCGTTTGATCCCGGCATCGAGATGGCTGGCATGAACACCTGGCCGACCCGCTCACGGGGAGTCATCTCCGAGAGGGTGAGGGCAGGATCAACACCGGTGGTATCTGAGAGCACTATTCCCCCTCCGGCACCAGAGCACAGTGTCAGACAGAGGAGAAGAATACACACCCTTTTCATATGAGGTGATTGTACCCGGTATGATATAGTTCCACCTGATGTGCGAAAAAAAGCTTCAGTCACATTTGCAACACGTTGCAGAGATTTGCAGATAATTGGAGGAAGAATGGGTGAATGGGGATGAAATTCTTCTGAAATGGTAGCCACCCAGGATCCCGATGGTTGCGGTTATGATAGGATTGAATACCGTGGTAGAGTCTTTGGCCCCCTGGCAAAGAGTCCGGGAGGGAAGGGACATTCAAATTCATCACATGCCAAAAACAGTAACCGCGGTCTTCAATTGTATCGGGAGGGAATTAATTTCGGCAGATTAATACGTTTCAGGAAGAAGGAAATATTATGGAGATTATTACGGAAATATTCTGTAAAAAGGCTTTTTTTTATATTTTGATATTTATTATTACCATTATCCTCACCTTTTCTTCGTTTGGGTTCGCTGAGCAATCCGTCTTTGAGAATATCCCCGATTTTGGAACAACTGAAAAAACGACCCCAATACCAATAATTAATCCTCTCTTATCGAATAGAGGAAATCTTGTTCATATTGGGAGTATTATCAATGGTGAGGGAGGTGCAAATCTGCAAGAACCATCCGATGTTTTTGTTTTAGGTAATAATGCATATGTGACCAGTTATGGGAGTAACTCTTTAGAGATTATCGATATCTCTAATCCTGCTAAACCTGTCTACGTAGGAAATATTTCTGACGGTGAGGGAGGTGCAAATCTGCAAGGACCATCCGATGTTTTCGTTTCAGGCAATTATGCATATGTCACAAGTCAAATTAGTAATGCCTTAGAGATTGTGGATATCTCCAACCCTGCTGAACCGATTCATGTAGGTACCATCGTCGATGGTGATGGTGGTGCTGACTTAAAAAGACCCACCGGGGTCCTTGTTTCTGGAAAATATGCGTATATCACAAGCATGAATAGCAATGCCTTAGAGATTGTTGATATATCAGATCCTTCTTCTCCAGTCCATTCTGGTAGCATTACAGATGGGCAAGGTGGTGCTACATTGAATGGATCAGGAACTATCTTTCTATCTGGAGATTATGCCTATATAACCAGTTGGTACAGTAAAGCACTGGAGATCGTAAATGTCTCTAACCCAGCTTTACCGCTTCATGCTGGCAGTGTTATGCTAGACGAAGAACAATTTCAAAATGATGTCGTTAGGAATTCATTTGTTTCAGGCAATTATGCATATGTCACAATATTGGATTATCCTAATCAAAGTGCTGGATCTCTCGAGATAATTGATATATCAAATCCCTCCTCTCCTATTCGGGTAGCTGGTCTTATGCATGGAGATGGAGGAGCTCATCTGAGTTATCCTATCATGGTATCTGTTTCTGGTAACTATGCCTATATTGTGAATCGATATTCTCACTCCATTGAAGTTATTGATATCTCCAATCCTGCTAAACCTGTCCATGTGGCACGTGTTGTTGATGGTGATGGGGGTGCGACATTGAATTCACCGAATGATATCTATATCTCAGGAACCTTAGCCTATGTAACAAATTCTGACTATTTCAATGAAAGTAACAACTCGCTTGAGATCCTTTCTCTACAATAAATAATATTCAATTCACCCTTTTTTGATACGGCCTGCCTGTGTTACGTATTACCAAGTTCTCCTATACCGGCCAAGGCTCCCCCGGGGTATCACCCCTGACCCCCGAAAAACACAGACACCGGTGTATTCAGTGAGAACGAATTATTATAATTGTAGATTCCCGGATGAGATGATCTGACCGCACGATATGCCTCCTCATAGAACTTCCTGACGGTGTCTGTTTCACCCGAATTGCGGATGAGGGAGGAGATCTTGCTGGTAAACTCATCTGATATCCAGCTGGATAATGATGAGTCATAGATTGCGGATTTAGATGTCTCATTCATACCTGCGGCGGTCAGGACAAGCACGCCGGGAGTGGCTACCTGATCCCCCATTGCCCCACTAAAACAGGACTCAAGAATGACAAGCATACGCCCGAACCGCTTCTGTTCTTTCATCTTCCAAACCATAGAGGAAAATTCTCCGGGTGTGATCACCTCTCTTCCATCCCCAACGATAAGCAACCCTCCCTCTACACCGTGCGAGGCAACATACATCAGAACAGTAGAGTTTTCATTAGAATCCAGGACCGGAAGATCAGGAGATCCACCTCCTGACAAAATATTCTCTATCATCTCTTTGCTCACCTGGGTTCCTGAATAATCAGGGTCTGCTGTCTGCCTGACTTCTTCCAGATGAGGAGTATGATACACTTCACCAGGTTTTACATTCCTGGGATCATACGGAATGTCATCATATACAAGCAGGATGATATGATCATCAGGAACACCCTGTTCTCTGAGTATCTGGTACATGGTCAAAGCATCAGCCTGGTGACGATAATTATTCCAATCCTGTGACAATCCACCAATAACAGCCCAAAAATCTCCGGTTCCTGAAGCGTTTCCGGGTTCTATGATGGTACCAGATGCCTCTTTCGTAGTATCAGGATTCAGCTGCTGTTTACTCATAGTCGTGTACGCGATTGGATCTTCGGACACGCTGCCATCCACAATCTGGTAGGTCTGGAACCAGGGTTCTTTCCGGTCGGTTCCTTCAGACACAAATGTGAGCGGCCCGGTTGCCCCGATCATAACTGGTATCTCATTGTTCAGGATCATCGTCAGTGCAGATTGTATTCCTGATCCGGTTCGTGGGGTCTCTTTTCCGGTTCCATTTAGCAAAATGGTATTTGCTGCCTTCATTGGAGACTGATTCGGGTAAGCACTAAACCGGGCCATGATCTGTGCAGAAACCAGAAGTGCATCATAGACCTCTGATACAAAATATGATGGCTCTCTCCCTGAAAATTCAAAATACTCCTGTGAAAAACCTGAATCCGGAGACGGGGGCATCAAAATGAGCGTATCATCAGGAAGCGGGACTGATATCGTACTGGTGTTTGACAGTTTCCACTGGCCTGATACCAGGGCTCCGAGAAGCGTTTCAGTACTTGATTTCTCCTGAATATACCCGTTCTCATTGATACTTGGCTGTATGAGGTAGAGATGACTGGAAGATTCACCTGCCTCAAGCACCTTCAGAGCAGATAGAACGTCCTTGTTAGATCCCGAATATACAAATATGATATACTCAGGATCCTGCTGGTCAAGAGTCTTGAGAGCAGCAGGGATCTCGTCAGATCCTGAATATTTAAGGTTCCCGGTCAGATTCAATCCAGTCTCCATGGCCCAGAAAGGGATCCAGTCTGAAAATGTCTCTCCATACGTATTATTTGGGGAGAGAACGGCAACTGACTGTACACCATGGGCGATGAGGTGTTGCGTCACCACTGAAGTGAGATCCCGATCATTGGTTCGAAGCCTCCAAACATTGCCGGTTCCTGCAAAAGCACGGAAAATTTCGTCAGATGATGCTGAAGGGGAGACCAGAACCTTCTGGGCTCGAACAAAGAGATCTGATATCTGAAAGAGTTCCTCTGAGGTGTATGGACCGATAACCACGTGTATCCGGGGATCAGTTGCAAGATAATGTGCATACTTCTGAAGATTGCCTGTTCTGGTATCCCGAAAGACCAATCTAATCGGCCTTCCTCCGATGCCTCCGCCTGAATTGATCTGATCTGTTCCGAGCTGCAATGCCTCATAAAGAGGAAGGCCATCAGGGCCGGTCAGGGGAAGAAGGATGCCGATATATATTGGTTCTTGTGATTCAGCTGATACGCTGTCTGCTGATACTCCCTGGACCATAAAAAGAGCAGAGATTATCGCCAGGATATGGATCGTTTTTCTCATAGGAATGGCCCTTGGATTCGTGGAACCGCTGTCATTGCCGAACAAAAAGTGGGGGGATACGGCCCCTCCCGTATCACCTTACACAGGACCCTGGGTCTCGCTGTTGCATTTGGTACAACAGTTCAGAGTGGAAGCAGCACATCCATACAGGCAGATGAGGCAGCCGCTGTTATCCTGCTTCTTGATTGCAGACTCAAGATACAGGTGGGTTATTCCATATTTTCCCGGCTGAATTTCGGTCTTTTTTTCACTATACCTGGTCAGCAGGGTTCCATCATAAAATGGTAATGGTGTGAGATTATATGCCAGGGTTCGGTTTTCTACTGAATATCCGGATTCAGATACCTGGGCCATGAATACTGTTTCATTTCCATCAGGCCCTAAGAGGGCAATGGCCGCAGTACTGGGCTCTTTAGAGATAATTTTTTCCAGAATAATTGAAGAATTTTGGGTTGTATCAGATACTGATGCATTGGGCTCGACTGAACTCAGCAGGAGCTGGTATGTTCCGACATCCTCTAAAGAAATAACTGATGTATTACCAGATATTGTGATCTGTGATACTGGCGTATCTTCGCCAGATGCTACGCAGGCGAAGACTGATATCAGAACAAGACCAAAGGTCAGAAAAGCTACCTCTCGATTCATATTTCTGTTATCGTTTTATCACCATTTAATATATTCGGATGTGAACCCGGGAAACCTCTTTTTCATTGTTGTAGAAATATATATTTCCTGAAAAGAGTATATCACTATATCAGGTACTTTTTGAGTGTAATGAGATGAACAGACCGTGTGTATCCTTTTTTAGCGTCATTTTGATACTGCTTCTTCTGATATTCCTTGGATCTCCTGCATCCGCTGCCCTGAATAAAACATTCACCTGTGGGGTCATTCTTCCGTTAAGCGGAAGTTTTGGAACCCTGGGGACCGAGGTTCTGCAGGGTATTGAATGTGCTGCAGATCAGATCAATGCAGAGGGGGGAGCAAATGGATATACCGTTCAGCTTGAAACCGCAGATGATATGAGTGATCCTGATCAGGCATCCTTCCTCTTTGCTGATATGAAAAAGCGGGGTATTCCTGTAGTTATCGGATCGCTCACTACCGCTCTGACATTGCCGATGGCTGAACAGACCAAACCGGATCCTACAATCAGTGTGCTGCTTATCTCTCCCCGGGCAAATGGAAATGATCTGTATGGTATCTCTCCAGGTTTTTATCAGGTTCACTCACCTGCCTTTCATCTGGGTGACGTTGTTGCTGACTGGTTATCATATACTGCTGACCGGGCAGCATTAGTGTATATAGATGATGCCTATGGCCTCTCTTTTGCAGAAACGATTAAGCAGAGACTAAATACATCATCAACGGTCATTTCAGCAGAGGTTCCGATCTCGCATGACGATGTCGGGTTTTCTCTGGCTACTATCCGGATCCTTGATGCGGTATCAGATACGGTGGTGATTATTGGATGTGATACTGAGTCAGTCACTTTCATGAGGGCGCTGAGTGATGCCGGATTTGACGGCCAGATTGTTCTGACAGAATCCTGCCTGATCAAATCCCTGAGTGCTGACCTCATCAATAATACCCCTGGAAAATTCTCCCTCTTTACTGCGAACGCTTATACGACCCTGGTTCCTGGCAGGGAGAGTGACCGGTTTGTGGCAGATTATCTAAAAAAATTCGGGAAGAGTCCTGAAGGAAGTGTCGCCGGGTACGGGTATGATGCCCTTATCATGATTCAGGAAGCCCTCATTCATACTCAGCAGACTGGAAATGTCACGGCATCATCCCTGAAAGAGGGATTAGATGCTATTCGGTATTACGGAGTTACCGGGCCGAAAATATTTGATCAGAAGAATGCCGTCAGCCCGGCATATGATCGGTACATTTATAGAAATGGGACGTTTGATATTCTCTCGACCTCTATCAGATAACTATTCTTTTTCACGATATCGGGTTGGTATCCATCATTCAGGCTGGATCTGATTGGGTAGAATTGTAGATTCTGTCTGATTATTGAGATGACTCGATACAACCCCATCTCTGATACCACATTCCTGGGATATCCTTCAGCTTTTCTGACCGGTAAGGATATTATTGAGCAGACAGATATATTGAAACCATTGGATGATATCTGCAGCCTGGTGGGTATCATCTTATGTGGATCCGGTATCCCGCATGATGGGAACTATACAGGATCAAAATGAATACAGAAGCGATATCTGAAGAATCGACAGAGAATATCTGCCCTAAAACCGCATTACAGAGGGTATCTGATCTTTTTTTCGCAGAAAAACGCTTTGCCATCTTTTACCTGATCATCCTTATCCTCATTATCGGGATCTTTGTTACCATGGTCTCCTGGGTTGATAATCAGGCAACTGATAAACAGGAGACGATTTTTAACGAGCAACAGGCGCTGCAGACCCTTCTGGTCCGTCAGGCGATGGACGATCACCTGCAGGGCCTTGTTATGGAATCAAAGATCCTCGCCGAGCACTCAATCCCTGAGTTCTTTATCGGTAACAGAACCCTCTCATCGGTAGATGAACTCTTCCTCATTGAGCAGACTATCAGACCTGAGTTCGTTGCCCATATATGCCTGGATGCCAAAGGCAAAGAACTGGCAACCCGGTATGCTAAAAACCAGGTAGGAGATGAGGCACAAGAGATCATCCCCCTATGGGCTGAAAGGTACATGCATAATCTCAGCTCATCTCCTTCATCCACAAATCCGGTTATACCTCCCTTCACCATCAGGAACTCATCACCAATCATGGGGATCCTCTTCCCGATCTATGATAACTCCATCTTCCAGGGAGTTCTGATCATCGGAGTTGATCTCAAACCTCTCATCACCCGGTATGCTCTCCCGATGCGTTCAGGCCAGTATGGAGCAGGATACCTGCTTGACGGGAATGGCACCATACTCTTTGATCATGAGACTGAGATCATCGGACAGAATATATTTGGCGGGATGCATGCTGCATATCCGGATCTTATCCGGGTAGATACCCGTCTGGTGAATGAGAATAATGGTACAGACACCTATCAGTTCACCGTCAGGAGAGGGGGTGAAGTCAGGCAGAAACTGATCGCCTGGAATGCTCTGCCAATTGGGGAGCAGAAGATAGTCATCGCCCTGTCGGCGCCCATTTCAGAGATTGATGGCGCACTCTCAGATCTCAGGATGCAGAGATCTCTGCTGACCATCGGCATTGTTCTCTTTTTGCTCCTGCTGAGTGCATTCTTCTTCTATGCCAGGCAGCGCCTGCTTGCCAGAACTGCAGAGAACCTGCAGATAGTAGTCCAGGAACGAACAGAGGCATTGTCAGCGAGTGAAAGCAAGCTTCAGGCTATCCTTGACTCATCCCCCATCGGTCTTGGATGGGCTGATCTCGAGGGAACTATTGAGTATCTCAATCCCGAATTTACCAGACTCTTTGGGTACTCACAAGCAGATCTCCCTACTCTCTCAGACTGGTTTTCTGTCGCTTATCCTGATCCGGATTATTATTCGTCGGTAGTATCATCCTGGACTGATAACGTGGAGAAAGCAATCAGAGGTGACGGATTGATTCCCCCTTCTGAAGTCATCATCAGATGCAAGGATGGATCCAGCCGACATATTAATCTTATCGGTTCCGCGGTTGGAGGCCGTATCCTTGTAATTTTCACAGATTTTACTCATCGGAAGCAGATTGAGGATGAACTGAGGACCTACCAGGAACATCTGGAGGATCTGGTAAAAGAACGCACCTTTGAACTCGGTATAGCCAAAGATCAGGCAGAATCGGCGAACCGGGCAAAAAGTGCTTTTTTATCCAGGATGAGTCATGATCTGAGAACTCCTCTGAATGCAATTCTTGGGTATAGTCAGATATTGAAGTCAGGGGCCAACCTGACCGAAAAACAGAGAGATTACCTGGGTATCATCCAGAGTAGTGGTGATCAACTCCTCACTCTCATCAACGAGCTCATCGATATCGGGAAGATAGAGGCTGAAAAGGTCGATGTCAAAGAGGGTGCATTCAATCTTCCGGTCCTCCTTGAACAGACGATTGAGATCACCCGGATCAAAGCCGAAAGAAAGGATCTTCCCCTTCTTTTTGAAAAAAATTCTCCGCTACCTGAGTATGTCATTGGAGATGCAACAAAAATCAGGCAGATCATCCTCAATCTCCTTGACAATGCGGTAAAATATACTCTTGTAGGAAGTGTCCTGTTTCGGGTCTGGTATCGTGCACAAGGAAAAGGTCTCCTTATCGGTGAGATAATTGATACCGGTCAGGGTATTCCTGATGAGAACATAAGCCTCATTTTTGAACCCTTTGTTCAGCTGGAGACCGGGAGAGAGAGTCCTGAAGGAGTGGGCCTGGGTCTCTCCATTACCCGCCAGTTGATCAGGCTGATGGGTGGATCGCTTGAGGTACACAGTACTCCTGGGCAGGGAAGTTCATTCAGGTTTGAGATACCCCTTGTGGAGGGATCTGGGCACTACCCTGCATCAGAATCTGAACCAACGGTTACCGGATACCACGGAGATCGGAAAAAAATCCTGATTGTTGATGATAATCCAATAAATCTCAATCTACTGGTCTCTGTTCTCTGCCCTCTGGGATTTGATGTATCTACCGCAGCAACCGGACCAGAAGCTGTTCTGATGATAACAGACCACCCGCCCGATCTCCTCCTCCTCGATCTTGTAATGCCGGGAGTGGACGGGGTTGCTACCATTCGCCTGATCAAAGAAAATCCGGATTCTTCCAGGATGAGAGTAATAGGGATATCAGCTACGGTGATTGAAAATGAACGAAGGAATCTGTTCGTTGCTGCATGTGACGAATTTATACCGAAACCGATCGATATCACTCTATTGCTGAAAAAGATTGAGGTGCAGTTGAATATAAATTGGATATATCAGGCACCTGAAACATCACCTCGTCCGATACCAGACAAAAAGGGTGGAAAAATTGCCTTTGATGAGTCTGATCTGAAGGTACTTGAGGAACTCTGCCTGACCGTTTCCAGGGGTCTTTACAATGATCTTGAGAAGATGCTATCTGGTATTGAGTTGAAGTATCCAGAATCTGAAGTATATATTAACCAGATCCGCCAGGCCATCACCAGGTATGATGATGGTGAGATTATCGGGATTATCAGGGAGATGAGAGGTGACAATTATGAAAACTAGTGGTTCTGATGTAGGGACTATTCTTGTCGTAGATGATTCAGAGGAGACGATAAGTATGCTCCGAACCATTCTGGGCGAGGAAGGGTACACGGTATCAGTTGCCACCAATGGAGAAAAGGCACTCAACCGGGTTCGCCAGATAACACCTGACCTGATCCTCCTTGATATTATGATGCCGGTGATGGATGGTTTTGAGGTCTGCAATCTCCTCAAAGCAGACTCCACATATCGGGATATTCCGGTCATTTTCCTATCAGGACTGACCGACACGATTGATAAGGTCAAAGCCTTTGATAACGGAGGAGTAGATTATCTCATAAAACCTGTCGCTCCTCAGGAACTCATTGCCAGAGTCAGAACACATCTCTCGATAAGCAGACTTGAAAATGAACTTCACCATGCAAATCAGTCACTTGAGGAACGGGTACAGGAGAGAACCCGTGACCTTACCCGGGCGTATGCGGAATTGCAGGAAGAGATAGCACAAAGGGAGGTAATGCAGGAATCTTTGAGACGGGCGACGATGAAACTGAACCTTCTCAATACGATCACCTATACTGATATTAAAAATTCGGTCTTCACGCTCTCAGGGTACCTTGCCCTGGAGAAAGAGTTTCCCCGGAATGAACAGACAGAAAAATTCCTTGATCATGAGATTAACCTGACCAATTCTATCCTGGATTCGATTAGTTTCTCCCAACATTATCAGAATCTGGGTACAAAACCTCCTGAGTGGCAGATCCTTCTTCAGGTCTTTCTGTATGGGATCTCACATGTTAACCTGATGACCATCTCACGGGATCTGGATATTGACGGTGTTGAGATCTTTGCTGATCCTCTTCTGGAGCATGTATTTACGATTCTTGCAGAAAATGTCCTGTTGCATTCCGGGGCAACTCGTCTCCACCTGTGGTATCAGCAAGAGCTGGAGGGTGTAGAAATTTTTTTTGAGGATAATGGTGTTGGCATCTCTCCTGAGTGTAAAGAGTCTATTTTTGAGAATCGGAGGGACAATAAACGAGGAATGAGTCTCTTTCTGGTCAGGGAGATTCTTTCTCTGACTAACATAACGATTCACGAGGACGGAGTTTTCGGCTCCGGTGCGCGATTTAGATTGACGGTTCCCAAAAGTAAGGTTAGGCTCACGATACAACCCTGATTTTATCTTGATGTTTTTCAGCAGACAATCAAGAATATTTGATTGCTCCTCCTGTTTCTGTCAGGGCATAGTGCAAAACACAAACCTATTAAGGGTTACTTTAAAAATGTATCTATAGGCTGATGTCGATCTGATCTCAATAATCAGGTGATCAGATACCTATGGAGAAATGAAAATGCGTTATTCATTATATTCTAACCAAACCCATGTGAGAACAGATGCCTCTCTCACCAATTCTGTCAGAATAATGATTCTGCTGGCAGCAGTTCTTCTCATGTTCGGGGCTTGTTCCTCCCCTGCAGTAGCAGAAAGCAATGGGACGATCTCGATCGATCCTATCGGAGAGCAGGCGAAGGGTGAGACGATAAACATCACCGGTACTACCTCGATTGAGACCTGTAAAAAGATCGGGGTTGAGATCTTTCCGAAGAAGTACTGGGATTCAACTGTTGACTATGGTAAGAAAGGCGATGCCGGGAAAGTGATTCTGCTTGACCTTTCATTATCTAGTGGGAACAGTTCTTCTGAGATCAACCTGGTACGATTTAACCTGGATGGAACCAAGGCATTCCAGCAGATACCAATCACCCTGGATCATATCATATCAATCGCCCCGGTTGGGAAAAGTTCTCCGGAAGGGAAGCAATGGAGTGTTCAGATTAATACGAATGATGGGGGCACTTCATTCACTCCGGGTTCCTATCATGTGAATGTCTGGGATGCGTCATCGTATATACAACATCCCGGGAATAAATTTGGTAACGGATGGGACGTATTAAATAATAAGATATATCCGAGTACTGCCCGGGTCAATGTCTGGGATATTAAAAACCAGAGAGATATGGAATCTGCTGAGTTCACCATCAGGTGAACCTGAACTCCCCACACACAATAACCAGAATCCCTGAGAGGGCCTGCCACAACTGAATGGCCGGTTTATGGTTCAGCCCGAAAATTCCTTTTTCTAAATTAGTTTTTTATACAATCGATCATTACACCGGAAAAAATATCGCATAATCGGGCTTTCAAATGATCACGCAACAATTCTTCTGCTAAAAAAACCCTGGCACTTGAATCAACCAGTTTTGCACGGTTTGAGTACACAGTTATTCACAGGCGGCTACAAATGTTATGATGCACATATAAAAACCGCTGCATCAATTACCTCAGTTCAAGGAGAGATTCTGAGCCGGATAGAAAATGTAAATCTTTTCAAAAGATGTTCAGGTGGTATCTCAGCATATTAACCAGGAAGAGAAAGAGATGTACCAGTTATCTGGTCTTGCTGAAGAATTATGTTCCTCTTCTCAGGAGATGGCAAGTGGAGCGGGGGAGATACTCACTGTGGTCAGGGAGTTGCAGATCCTGATATCTCATGTAAAATCTGATCAGATGATTATTGCCTGTCTTTTTAGAAAAAGGTTTATACCGTATCCACCCAATTACTTTTTCCCGGGACTTGGCAGGATTGCATAGGTAATGAATCATGAATACCCCTATTCGTGTACATAGTATCATTCTCATTCTCATACTGGTACTCCTGAGCGTAGATATTTTATCAGCGTCATCAGACACATCTTCTCATCCTGCAATTCTGGTCAGGGCAGATAACAGGTATCCTCCGTATGAATTCCTTGATGCTGATGGAAACCCAGCCGGATTTAATATTGACCTCTTCAGGGCGGTTGCAGAGGCCATGGATATCAATGCAACAATTCACCCTGGCCCCTGGAACGAGGTGAGATCTGAGCTTGAGAATGGCACCATCGATATGTTGACCGGGATGTATTATTCTGCTGAACGAGCACAGCGGGTGTATTTCTCAACCCCCTATATTGTTGTTTCCCATGCAGTATTTGTCCGAAAAGGATCTGGAATTCGTGATCCTGATGAGATCTGGAACCGGTCAGTTATTGTTCAGTCAGGGGACATCATGCATGATTTTGCCCTGGCCCATACTGACGCAAGTCATATCATCCCGGTAGAAAACCAGGCAGATGCCCTGACTCTTCTCTCATCCGGACGATATGACTGTGCTCTTCTTGGAAAACTGCAGGCTTTGTACCATGCTGAAAAGCTCAAGATAGACAATATTGAGATCATCGGTCCTAGCATTGAGCCACGGAATTATTGTTTTGCAGTCAGTGCCCAGAATGAAAACCTTTTAGGCCAGCTGAATGAGGGTCTGGCAATTATAAAACAGTCAGGAACCTATGATACGATCTACCAGAAATGGTTCGGAGTGTATGAAGAGAAGCAGGCGTTCGCAATCTTTTACCCGATTCTGCTCTGGTTCATCATTCCGCTTGGTGGTGTCATTCTTCTCATTATTTTCTGGAACTGGTTACTAAAAAGGCAGGTAACCCGAAAAACTGTAGATCTTCAGCGTGAACTTGCCCATCGGCATGAGGTGGAAGCCGCACTCCGGGAGAGTGAATCACAGACAAAGATTGTCCATGAGGATCTTCATACTGCCTATGAACAACTGGCTGCAGCAGAAGAAGAACTGCGACATAATTATGATGAGCTGGGCCGAAATAAGGCAGAGTTACAGCGGATCAATACTATCCTAAAAACCCAGCAGGATACCTCCTTTTATGGCATTCTTGTTATCGGTACAAATCGGGAGATCCTCTATTATAATCAACGGTTTATTACGATCTGGGATATCCAGCCTGGCATCGCCGAGACAAAATCCGATGAACTGGTTCTTCAGTCGGTTCTCGATAAGCTGGTACATCCTGATGTATTCCTTTCCCGGGTGCAGGAACTCTATGCCCATCCAGATGAGAACAGTTTTGATGAGGTACATCTGAAAGGAGGAATCACCCTTGAGAGATACTCATCACCGGTCATCGGGCCTGATAGTACCAGCTACGGGCGTGTATGGTACTTTCTTGACATCACCGAGCGAAAGATGGCAGAGGATGCTCTGTCCAGGACAACAAAGAAACTGAATCTGCTAAACGCCATCGCTTTTTCTGATATCCAGAACGCAGTTTTTTCCCTGTCTGGCTATCTGGAAATGGAAAAGGAGATTGCACAGGACGAAGCACTGCCCCCGTTCCTGCCCAAGGAGATTGCTCTTGTCAGGATCATATCTGAGTCTCTGAAATTTGCAAATTATTATCAGAACCTGGGATTGAAGCCTCCCAGATGGCAGAATGTTCATCAATGCTTTCTCTTTGGAATTTCCCACCTGGATATTTCACATATATCCCGCGATGTTCAGGTTGAAAGCCTGGAAATTTTCGCTGATCCTCTTCTGGAGAATGTCTTCTTCACGTTTGCAGAAAACTTAATTTTGCATGGGAAGACCGTCACGTCGTTTGTACTATCATATTGTGAAACACCGGATGGACTCATCCTGAGTTTTGAGGATAATGGGATTGGAATTGTACATGAGATGAAAGAAAAGATATTTGAAAGACAATATGAGGAGAAAAAGGGAATCGGGTTGTTTCTAACCAGAGAAATTCTCTCGATAACCGGCATGACCATACAAGAGACCGGAGAGCCGGGAAACGGGGCCAGGTTTGAGATACTGGTTCCAAAAGGAGTGTTCAGGTTCATAAAAAATGATGAATCATGAGACATCTCATGTTGTGAACCTGTACTTCAGACTATTATTTAAGGCTGATGTCTTTCCTGTAGTGTATTAACCAACTCTAAATGAGGCAAAAATATGCCTTGTTTTACATTTGATTTGCGTTTCTGCAACCGCACAATGATATCCTTCTCTCAGAACTGTATGCTAAATCCCTCAGCATCAAATATCTGGTTTCATTACAATTTGTGAGTACTGGGTATGAGATTTAATGAGAGCGTGCACCATGAAATTAACCTCATGGCAGGGTGTTGGTCGTAAGTATTAATAACCTCGAGAGATATTTTTCATCAGGATCATTATATGGGTTCTGATACATGCACTCACCTTGAGTATCTCAAAGAAAATTTGGTCAATCTCGGTATTCCCCCGGAGAACGCATCTTCCATATACAATGATATTTACCCTCGAAAAAATGACATAGTGATTTGGGAGAATGTTGCAAAAAACGTACGCCCTGGGTTTTTTGATGAAGCCTGGTTTCATGCAGCAGAGTTATTGTATTTTCAAATTCTGAAGACCTTTGGGGAGTCCTATAGTCTTTATGGTAATTTGGGCGTTTTATATTTCTTCTGGATACGATTTGATGAGGCGATATACTGGTTCAAGAAGAGCCTAAAAATAAATTCAAATTATCTCTACAATGTCATGTTTGAAGCGTTCATTAATCTGATCACTACCTATTTGAGATCAATATCACGGATGTGCATATGACTTTCACAAAAAACTGTTATTGTAATGAAACAAATGCAAAAATCATG
>DATMXW010000015.1:0-5109 GCA_035561295.1 Methanospirillum sp.
ATAATGGGTGAATATGGGCAGGGTTCGCAAAGTGAGAACCTCGCTTTGTTCATGTCAATGGCGGCCATAAATCCCTCAATATTAGTGAAGTAAAAAACCCCAGTTAGGGCGAAAGAAATTCCCCCTTTGCGGCACCATGGATCAACACCAAGAAGTGTCTTTCACACAGATTGACACTGTCTGAAATTCAAGTGATGAGATACCAGGTAAGGGTGGGTAAATCACCAGAGGATCTCATAGGTGGGAGTTCGCGAAGCAAAAGGCAAATAGATTATACCATTTTTTACCCACAGTTAGTTATCACTTGAAAAAACCGATCGAGCCGATGGGGGCTTACACCACTTGAACTAGGAGGCTGTCCGAGAATGGCAATACACGAATTTCGACCCTCAATTATAAGGCCTAATTTAATTTTAGAGGGCATTTTAACCTCAATTTTTGATGGAGTTTTGAGAAATGTTAGTTCTCGGACAGCCTCCTAGGAACATAGTTTATTCCTTTTATTCTGTACGATCGTATCAATCTCATCATCCGACAGACCGGTGAGTCGTTTGATCTCATCGATTGCTATCCCCATTGCTTTCATATGCGATATGATTTCAACCCGGCCCTTTATCTCTCCTTCTTTAAGACCATCTTGTTTTGCTTTAGCAATGGACCCTCGCTGCAAAATAATAAAATCGCGACGTTTGTGCTGCATCTCAAGTTCATGACAGGGGAGTCCGGCCTCGTTCGCAATATCAAGATCATGTCCGATCTCAGGGATACTGGTCAGCGATACCGGTTTGAACTCGAGACTTCCTGCTTCCTTAACAAAATACAGCCATTTGTCCTCGAGCGTCTCCAACTCCTCTACCTTTTTTGTATATTTTGGAAGCTCATAGAATACCAGTCTGAGATCCCCATTGTACTCCCGCAGATGTTTCACTTCTTTCATCCTGTACTCTGATCGCATATCATCGAAATCTTTGAACATGATAAAATCAGTCAGGGGGTCAGTGCAACAACCGGCATCAGGGAAGCATACTTCTCGCCCCTTACAATCTGGGTTGAATATGACTTTGCTGCATTATAGAGAATACGCTGCTCCAATCCTTCAACATTGAGGACCTGCATCTCGATGATAACATACGTACCATCATCCAATCTGGCCTTGACATCCACATAGGAGTCCTTCATCCCTTCTATCAGCGGGATCTGATAAGGATCCAGAATCTCAAGGGTTTCGACCAAGTGCCCGTCAAAATGAATTACAGCGTTAATAAACGAGAGCAGAATATCTTTCGAACCTTCGGATCCAAATACCTTTTTAAACGCAAATCTGTTTTAACATCAAGGAACCGCATGATAATCCCCGATAAAGCAACCGCCCTATCTCTATACGCTTCGATCTGTAGTATATCTGACGGGGTATGATGAGTTGCATAATAGTAGGATACCAAGCACCCTTTGGGTATAGATACAATGCGGGTCGGTATAATCGATACTAAAAAGGTTGCATGGTGAGGTAAGATCAGAATGCTATTTTGCTAGACCTTCTATTTACCGGCGTATTTGCCTGTAGAGAACCGGGTGGTGAACCACAAAAAGCTCATATATGGAAGGGATTTTCTATCCAGGGATAAGAAACTGCAATTAGGGTTAGAAATCAATAAAACGTGTTACCAAAACCCCACTCATATCATGCCGTAAAGACCGGATCTTGCGGTAGTCCGATATAAACTATCCCCCACCGTGTGTATAGTAATAGCGTTGCGATATAGTGAGGTAATTAGGGGTTATTTTAGAAAATGGGCCACATCCGACAGATATTAGGTTTTACCCAATATGCAGAATTGCACGAGTACCAGAATATCGCTCAAAATCAAAAAATATCGCCAAATTACACGCTTAAAAGTGTTCAATATCTCAGGAATCGCATCGTACCAGGATAACTGAAAATAAAGGCAGTAATTCTTCTGCGGTTAACCATGATACCAAATTGCCTGAAATCGAGTGATAAATGATAATCTCCCATGATTCGACGAATGTGCGATAAGAGCGATTCAATCAGGTCAATAGTTGATTTAAAGGATATTAGGAGATTATGACCGCCATTGACCGGTTAACGAGATAATTAGCAGAAATCATCTGATTGATTGCCATGATGCATGAGTAGATACTGAAGCGTGGCAAAGAGATTTTCTTCAATGGAATCGAGGGATAAATCTTCGATTTAACGAGATGTATTCTATAGTTTTAACTGAGGCATGCCGGTATTGGTTTCCAGATCTCTGTAGTTGAAACTATAAAGGCTGCCCGAGGTTAGTGGTAGGCTCCTGTGATTTTTACTACCATGTAAACCCTGATCTGATTAAAGATCCTGCGATTATCCTGGATACGTGAGAACTCCGGATAGCATGAGCGAACTAATAATGAAAGTTCTGAGGTGCACCGAATGATCCATCAACATTGGTATTTTCGGTATATTATTTTCCGGGGACCTGCTTCAATGACAAGGAGCACTAATTCCTCGTCAATAATCTCAATAATGGCCCGGTACTATCCGGTTCGAATTGAGTATAACCCTTTCCCCTTCCCTACCAACGGTCCTAACTTCTCTCTTGGATTGTCAAGCAGTTCAAGACCTGCGAGGGATGCTTCAATAGAGCATCTTGCAGAAGTGGGAAGTTTTGCCAGGTCATGTTTAGCTCCTGGAGAAATAACTACTCTGAACTTACTCAAAGGAGTCTCCAAACTCGTTCATTACTTCTGCAAGTGTCTGGCATTTCCCTGCTTTGTAATCATCTCTTGCCTGAGCCACTCGCTCAAGAGTTTCTTCGCTTATAGGTTCAGGATCAATCTGACCATCAAGAATAGCCATGATAATTTCTTCGTCAGATTCGTCCGGTCGATTTTTCAAAAGAACAATCTTCTGATATGCTTCATCGCTCAGAGAAACCGTGACGGTCATATACATGTATTATCTCCGAGAGGGCATATGCATTCCGACAGGGGTTGCATGACTAAACTATCCTTTTTCCACCCGTCCGGATGAATACGGGAAAACCTGTTTACGCTTTTAATCTACTGAATCAGAAGAAAATTAATCGGGATGTGCTTGAAAAATAGAGAGAATGAAGCGGATACTGTGAATGGTTGGGATGAGCCGAAGCGAAGCGATGACCCGTGAACTGGTTATCATATCGGATATGGTCGTTCCAGTTCTCCGGTGTGTATTATGGGGTCTCAGACAAAGGGATGGGACACGGAAAAATGAGTGGTGATCCGTGATTCTTGTACTCACGTTTCTGGAGAGGGTTCAGAGAGTTAATCCAGATCAGACCATTACATGGAAAATTATCTCTCCAACTTAAGAGAAAAATCTCATTAGAGGATGAAGGGGCCTCATTCAACGATCAGTACAATGATTCTGGATCATCACCTTGATTAAATTTTTCAAGAATTATTTCTGGTTCTCCCGCAGGCATAACATTAGAAATACGTTTAATGAAAGTCTTATCTCTTGTCACAACATAGTCGCATTTACATTCAATAGCGATAGACAAGGCAACTGCATCATAAGGATCCAATTTATTATCAATTTGATATTGTAACGCTCGAATCATTACCCAACTATCTGGAGGAACAATGTGAACTCCAAGACTCATACAATCTTCAACAACTGAGGGTGGCTCTATTCCCTTGAGACGGAAAGCATGAATTATCTCCATTAGGGCAGTTAAAGAACTATACGCTTCTACTTCTTTATTGAGAACACGATCAAAGATATCTTTAGAACCTATCCAAAGTTCTAAACTGGTTTTCAGATTTACTTCTTTAAAAAAAAGATTCAGGTATATGTTGGAATCAATATAGATTGCGTTCATATCTTTGGTTTCTTAAAGATTGAAGAAGGTCTACTGAAGAGGTTTCTTGCGATAAATTTACCGCGTCTTTATATTTTCCAAGTAAGGTTTCAGTAATATTTTTTACCGGATTGAGGTGGAGATGGTTTAGATAATTACCAATATCCACTGCCTGATTCAAATCAACTACCATATTGATTCACTACTAGTACGTGTACTTCAGTACCTAAAAAGTATACCCTCAATTCATATATCCCTTCTTTCGAATCCCTTCAAATATGATCTCCACCGACAGGAGGGTTAGAAAATCGTAACGAAATTGAATCCTGATAATTCGTGCACATAAATGACGAACCATTCCGTGCCGAGCTCTGCCAAACATTTTTGGTTCTTGTAACTCTTTAAATCTCAAATATTAACCATTATTCAGAAAATAGTAATATTGGTGGTGATCTCTGTACATTGAACGACTGGGGTGGTCAAATGATATTGAATCACAGATTTCGGGTGGTGATCCAGAATCATTGTACTGATAATTGATGAGAGCCCTTAATCCTCCGATGAGAAATTTTGCTTAATATCGAGAGAATACATTCCTTTGAAAGGTCTGATCTGGATGAAAGCCTTGATACCTCTCAAGGAACCTAAGTACAACGATTAGGATATCCACCAAGAACAAGGAATACCTTCATACTATCAAAGCTGCATTGAAACAGGATAAGTTCCTTGGATAACCGATCAGGATATGAAAATTACTCTTCAAAAGATCCCCTATGGTATCAGCAACGACCGGATGATTCGAGATGAGGGATATGCATATGTTGATAAAACCCGGTTTATACAAATCCTGGAAGACTATCCTGAACCCAATATCTTCTTCCTCCGCCCACGCAAATTCGGAAAAAGTCTGTTTGTATCACTTCTGGGTCTGTATTATGACATCGCCATGAAGGATCACTTTTCAAAACTCTTTTCAGGGATATGAGTTACACAGTTAACTTTCACCATAGAAAGATCCATATATATTGACAACGCCAATATAATACGTGCCTGTGACAAAGCAACCATCGGATGTTGATTACATCAATTCCTCATCGCAGCTCGCTGTGATGTTTCTTGCGTAAAAGTTGCTGATTGTTATTCAACTCCTGAATTTTCGATATCGCATGATACTTTTAACCGATTTCTCACGAGACAGTCTCTAACACCTGAGGCGTTGTGGGATGAGGTTGAACCCCATGTAGAACGAAAAAACGGTTGG
>DATMXW010000016.1:0-23913 GCA_035561295.1 Methanospirillum sp.
ACCGCTGAGGTAAATCCTTCAAGTTTGCCCGCAAATGCGGCAATCTGAGTTGGACCCTCTTTTCCTCCTGATGACAGGAACTGTGCTGCGGCTATCTTTTGCACAAGAGTCCGAATCTCTCTGGCATCTGCATGATTCATAAATGACTTGACCCCTGCCATCCAGTCAAAGATCTGAAGAAATCCTGAAAGATCAAAGATCGGCGTTTCAGATCCTTCAGTGACGTCAAATGCCCCATATACCAGAGCCGCAAGTGTGGCACCCTTCACCTCCTGGAGATAGGCTGCAGAGAGGAGAGCAATGAACGGAAGTGAACGGAGCCCATGGGTGATATCAAAGATGATGGTGTCCCCTTCTTTCACCTCATCAGCCACAATGGTAAAGATCTGCCAGAGTTCGGCTTCACTGCGACCTTCGGGAACCGATACCTTTTTCCCTGAGGGACATCGGGCAAGCACCTGGTGATAATTTCTCTCTTCTGCCTGCCTGGTTACAAAAAAGACCATCTCTTCTATCGGAAAAAAAGAGGCTAGTGCCTCCTGCACAACCGGAGTCTCGCAGACCTTATCTTCAAACCGGTACCTGGTCTCCCGAAGTTGTCCGGTTCCAAGAAATGACAGGCACTTCATCGCTGAAATAACACCTCGAGAAATGCTTCCCCTTGACGGGTAAGATCACAGGATGTTCCAGCCCGCTCTATCATACCATGCTTTACCAGGAGATCTTTATCTTCACCAGTCAGACCGGCACCCATCTCTTTCATTCCTGAAACAAGATATCCAAGATAATCCATCGGGTAGGGAAGGGTCGGAATCCTGATGATCTCATACGATTGCCGGTCAGGGAAGAGAAGTTGATCAAACTGGTCGCTCTTCTCAGCATATGCCAGCTCTGCAGCCTGAAGATCTGATAAATCAGTAAAGGTGCTGATATCTCGTCTCATCATTTCAAGCCGTTGATTAATGACATCTACATTACGATTTACCACATGGAAGACCCCGTCTGCTCCAAGGAGCTGCCCCACCAGAGTAAGGGTGATACACATATTTTTCCGGCCACCTGCTACATTCAGATAAATCGTATCGCAGTGAAACCGCTCCCGTTCTTCATGAAAGACTCTGACAGCCTGTTTCATGAAAGTGTGATTCTGCTCTGACGTTGCGATATCATCAAATGGCAGGAGCTCAACATGAATCCGAAGCCATTGGTACCTTCGGGCGAGCGCTGCCCGAACCAGGTTTACGCCGGCAAGAACCTGAAAGTTGTTGGTGGCGAGAAGAACAAGATCTGATACTGGTTCTCCGATTCCATCGATAAACTCAGTGATAACCGGGGGGCTCATCCCGATCGGGGCAATGACCGCAGTCTTCATACTCTGCAGGTACTTTGCCGGGAGAGAGGATAAGGAATGTGGATGAGAACTAACCTGACTACCGTATAGCAAATGCAGCAAGGTATGATAACGCCTGGAAATAAGCCAATGATATCCTGAACCATTCCAACGGGACATATATCGACCCATTATGGTACATTCAGTGACCCGCAGACACAATCGAATGATCAGGATCTATGCAGACACAGGAACTTGTACGCCATTTCGTATGAAAGACATTCGTATCGAAGATTCAGTCCTAAATTCATCTGGGGGAGAAGTATGAGATCTATGGGTAAATCCGTGTGTATGAGATCTTTCTGGCTTGGCCCGGGTAACAATAATATATACAGCTGAGCTTCAATCACGTCGTTTATTCTGAAGAGCCATCTCCAGCGTCGCCTGAAGCTGTTCATCAGAGAACGGTTTAATGATAAACCCAAACGGTTTCGTCAATTTTGCCCGTTCAAGAGTTGAATCATCCATACTTGAACTGATGTACACAATAGGAATATTATATTTCTCTGTGATCTCAATAGCTGTATCTATTCCATCTTTCTCCCCGGGAAAGGTGATATCCATGAGAATAATTTCAGGTAACATATCCGGACTGAACGCCTCAAGTCGCTCCATGGCACTTTGATAATCCCAGGCGGATCCAACGGTAATAAATCCTACTTCCAGGGATCTCCATGAGATCAGATCTGACATTGTCGGATTATCTTCAACAATGAATATTGTACCCCCCACAACCATTCCTGAGATATGAAGGGGAATCAAACATATAAGTAATTTGTTGAAGGCAAATAGCGAGAGTGCCACCTGATTAAGCATGAAACTATCGATTACCGAGGAGGAACATCATATCTAAAAGAAATATTCTAAGAGGACAAATAGGCAATTCACATTATCAAAAATAATAGACTAATAGGGATAAACAGAGGGTTTATGGAACGATAAGGAGGGGCCTAATAGAATTCCTGCAATTTACTCGCCAATGGTAAATTCAACGCACTACAATGAGTTAAATTATTATATCCTCACGTTAATGTATTATTACCTCTCTGCAACATAAAAGGCATCTGAAACAACACCCCCCCATCCAAATAACCCATATGCATAATCGTGAAATGCTTCATTTCACCCCACCATCAAATGCAGTTTCACCAGATGCTATTGTTGTAGGAGGGAAGCAAAAATCCCCCCATCGGTCTCTGTGTTACCAGTAATTCTGGTAGACTGCCCAAGTATATCACAGAGACCACCACTTTTTTGCTCAGACCTTCTCCGGTTAATGAGCAGGGAGAGATTTAGAAGTATATCAATTACGCAACCCTCTCACCGAACTATGCAGTTCCAGGACCTTAAAGACGAATGTGACGTCATTTCCCCTTATCAATGTAGCAGAGTTCAACCGTACCAGATCATTAATAGGGTCGCGATCCCCATCTTCTCGTTGTCTTTGAATGGACGGCAGTCCGGAGAATATCAGACATGAGATTCCATCATCCCAAAGCCCAGCACCATACAACCGAAATCACAAGAGGCAGCCTAATAAAAACATTATTAAAATATCAGATATGAATGCCTATACACCCACAGGTAATCGAAAGTGCTAGATACCGATACATTTCTTTTAATCATCTGGATAAGAAATCCGGATGACTACACCATACAAAAAGTGCCTAAATGACTGAAGGAGAGAGTCTTTTGTTTATAACCCGGCAAAAATTCAGGATCGATACCAGTTGATTTGATTCTTCATACCATACGATCAGAGAACTCTAAGGCCAAATACCGGTATGCATCATTAAGTTCCCGAATTTCAAAAACGGATCTTATCCAAGAACTCCAGGTTGATCAGAAATATCCTGAATGATACCGTCAATGCTCACCACCTGCCCGGAATCATCTGATACGGGCCTGCCTCGTTCGCTCAGCAATCGGATCCGGCCAAATTTGTCAATGATATGATAGGTAATATCATACGGAGTTCCAGTCATTATGGCATCCATCTTCTTCTGAATTACCTGCTCCTTCTCTTCTGCTAATATCAGGGGAATGAGAGAACTAAACTGTCCACTCGCCAGTTCATGGACAGAATACCCGGTAATATCCAGAAAATTATCATTATAAAACTCTACTTCAGAGTCAGTAAGTGAGAGACGGAATACAATACCGGGAATATTCTGGGCAAGCGTTCTGAACTGCTGTTCACTATGTGCAAGATCCTGACGGGCTTGAAATCGCAGGATAGCATTCCCGATAAGCGAGGCAGCGATCTCCATTGCGTGGATCTCTTTTGGACTCCAGAGTCGTTCAAACTCACACTCGAGTAATCCGACCGCACCAAGGATGTCACTCCCAATACTGACCGGGACCAGGAGTACGGATTTGACCCCGGCTAATGTAAAAATCTCCTGATCTAAAGCAGAAAGTTCCGTTACCAGGTGGTACTGAGTATTTCCCCTGGTGATAACATCACTCAGAATACCATCGGTTCTGATCTCCTCCTCATGAAAGGACGAGAAAAGCGCCATAATACCAGGGGAGCCAGGATCTGCAGCCCACATATCCCTAAAGAGGATAGATGATTTTGAAACCATGAGAGTTTTGTTTTCAAATAAACAGACCGCACTGACATCTGATGCCTCACCAATAAGCTGGATAGTTCTTGAGACACATTCTTGAATAGAATCAGACTGCAGAATACAGGATCCGGCATTACTGATCGCCTCAAATATTACATTCTGGCGACTTATCTCAATCTCCATCTGCTTTCTGATAGTAATATCCCGCATCGTCTCAATAGCACCGATAACATTCCCATGGAGATCATAGAGGGGAGCTGCCTTTACCCAGAACCAGAGGAGGGCACCAGTCACCGGATTGCGAGTATGAATATCGGCCATAACGATATCTCCTTCGATCACCGGATTTGCATAGTATTCTAAAATCCATGGCTCACGGCTCAGAATATAATCAGAGAGCACCGGCCTCTTTTCCTTGTAAAAGGCCAGAGAAGGGGCATACCCGTTCTTCCCCAGGATATCTCTTCTGCTGATCCCGGTCAGATCCTCAAGTGAGCGGTTCCATGCAGTAACCGTCCCGGTCGTGTCCAGAACAAAAAAGGGATCCGGAAGAAACTCAAGGATGTATTCAAGCCGTGAAAAAGCTTCTTTAACTGCTGATTCGGTTCGTTTTCGTTCAGTGATGTCACGGGCAATCGCAAGCGCCATCGTCTTTCCCTGAAGCAGAAATAGATGAGCGTTCACTTCTACCGGCAGGACGGCTCCATCTTTCCGGATGAGATCTATCTCAAAAAATATCTGCTTATTTTCAATAAAGAGAGAGATAGCACCGATCAATTTGGACTGGTGATCATCAGAGATCACGTTGGTTATGTCAAGGGAGAGTAATTCAGCCTGCGAGTATTGGATCATCTCACAGGCAAGGTTATTCATCTCAAGAGAACGCATCCCGGTCAGATCATCAGTGAGCTCCATAAGAATAATCGCATCCTTTGCACTCTGAAAGAGTCGCCTATACTTCTCTTCACTATGTGCCAACTTTCGTTCAGCTTCCAGACGATCGGTGATGTCACGCCAGACTGAGATGTAATCAATAACCTCCTCTTCTTCATTCAGACGAGAGGTAATTGTTGTTTCAAACCAGACCCATTCTTCCCTGATATTTCGAAATCTAAATGAGGAGGGAGGACTCTCCCCCTTACGCACCAGGTCATGAAGAACCTTCTGAAGGGTCAGAAGATCCACTGGGTTGATAAAATCAGATATGTTTCGGCCAACAATTTCTGTTGAGACAAATCCTGTCAGGAGGCCACATGCAGGGGATACATACGAGATAGTACCATCCCGATCCCATCTGATGATGATATCCCTGACGCTTTCCGTGATTATCCGTAAATTTGACTCGTTCACCCTGATGGCTTCCATCAAGGAACGCTTCTCGGTGATATCTTCACCATTGATGACCAGTGCGGGACGATCCTGAAAGAATGAGATAGAAGAGATGGTAAAGAGATATGTCCGTGCAGTATCTTCCCGCTCTACTACAGATTCAAAAGACCGGGACTCACCTGAGCTGACAATTCTGATCTCAGGTATCAGATCAGGGCCAAAGAGGGGTTCGAGTTGTAATGCATCGATACTCAACCCGATTACCGCTTCAGATGTAGAGTCAATCAGACGAAGAAACGTCTCATTAGCCCACCGAATCGTAAGATCGGTGTTGAGTATTATCAAAATATGAGACGAGAAGTTAAGGAGCGAAGACTCGGGTTTTAGATCAGACACATAATATTTTTTCTTCTGACCGTGTTCTCGCATCTCCAGTCTGCCAGAGAGAACCAGGCTATCAAGGTACCGGGCTACGGTATGCCGATGATGACCACATAACTCTGCTACTTCAGAAATACTTAGATATTTTTTTCCCTGAGAAAAGGCTGAAAGGATATCATCAAAGATAATCTTTTTTCTCGGGTTCATTAGTTCTATTATATGAGTAGTATGGTTTATTTATTTGGACTCCCGATTAGATCCTAATATTAATAAGAAGAAACACAAATGCCTACTCCTCTCCCTCAGAAAATGAGGAAACAATAGAAAAAGAGAATGTGCAGGGATCAGAGGAGCAAAGAACCTACATGTTTATTTTCCGAATAGTCCCGTCAGGGCAGAGAAATTCAAACCTGGCTCCTTCATCAACCCTTCCGGTCTCACTAAGAGTTATCCCGGTGATCCCAACAATTTCACGCGATAAAAAGAGCCCGAGGCCGGTATGGATCCCATACTGAAAAGAAAATATCTTCTCCTTCTCTTCAGGGGGGATACCAATACCATCATCCTCACAGATAATCTTACAGATCCCATTACCATCCTCATAGCGGAACCAGATGGTAGTTATCGTCCCTCCATAACTCACGGCATTTCCAATCAGATTAGAAAAGACCTTCTCGATAAGTGAGTCAGCATATATCTCCACATCTTCAGGGATCAAATTCTCAAAACGCACACTCTCAAGTGATGTATGGACAACAGATTGATCAACAACCTGATGAAGATTCTGCCAGACAGGGCAGTGTACCCCAATCTCCTGATACTGCTCGGTAAATTTAACGGTACTGATGAGCTGTCCAACCACAGCGGATGCTTTATCAACAAAGGCCCATGCTTCTTCAGGATCGCTTTCCCTGTCCATGATCCCTAGTTCAAGGTACCCCTGCAGGGAGTTGAGCTGATTCAGGAGGTCATGACGGGTAATGCTGGTCATCAACTGAAGCTTTTTGTTCGCATGAGCAAGGGCAAGTTCTACATTCTTGCACTCATGGACCACGAGGTTGAGATCATCATTAGACTCTTTCAGCTCAATATTTGCTTCTTTGAACTGGTCATTGAGAGCATTCAGTTTCTGCTGGACGATCTCGAGATCGGCATTCTTCCTGACCGCGGCTTCATACGTAGAGAGGAGAATATTTATTGCCTGTTGCCTGCCAGCAGAGATCATATACGTCCCCTGTGACCCAACAATCTCAACAGGCTGACTACATTCCTCAGGATCAACCCTGCCCACCATCAGGAGAGTCCGTGTAATCATAGCGTGTATTGTTTCAGGCTCGTAGGGTTTTATTATAAAATTATCTGCCCCTGACTCAAGCCCTTTAATAACATCTAATGGATCATACAGGTGTGTGACCAGAATCACCGGTATTGATGCTGTCAGGGGGTTCTGCTTAATACTCCTGCAGAACTCATACCCATCCATTCCGGGCATGATGATATCTGACAGAATAAGAGATGGTGCAGACTTCATGACTTCTTTGACTGCTCCCGTAGCGTCTGCTGATACCGTAACACGATATCCCGCACGCTCAAGGATATGACGAAGGAATACAGCCTGAGTCCGGTTGTCTTCCACAACCAGAATATTCAGAATTGATTCTTCATGATTCTCATCCATCACAATACCCACCCTGATAGATAGTATGTGTCTTCCATCATCATAAGACCGATCTCAAGACAGAGCAGATGGAAGCATTTTTTGAACCACCTTCAAAAGATTTCCTCTCTCAAAACTACTCTTGATAATATAGGCATCTGCTCCGACTGCCTGACCATGCAGACGATCTTCAGATGAACTCAGGGCTGTGACCAGGATCACACCCATCGTTGCAAGCCTGTCATCAGCCCGTATCTTCTCAGTCAGTGTGAACCCACTCATCCTGGGCATATCCACATCAGATACTAACAGATCATAGGAGTTCTCTTTCAACTTTGAAAAGGCATCCATGCCATCAACTGCTATCTGAACATCGTATCCGGCCCGCTCAAGCGTCCTCTGAATCAGGGTCCGGGATGTGACCGAGTCATCAGCCACCAGTATCTTCCAAATCCTGCCCTTTGATTCAGGATACGACCGGTTATGAGAGGAAACGTGGAGTGCGGTGTGAATCAGTTCAATCGGATCAAGGACCAGCGCTGCCCGGCCATCACCAAGAATTACCGCACCCATAATCCGCCGCACTCTTTTTAACTGGGCCCCCAGAGGACGAACCACGATCTCCTGAACCCTGATAACCTCATCAACGATACAGGCAAACTGACCGGCTCCATAGGAAATGATGACCACCGGCATCTGATTACTATAGCGGGTTGCTGAACGGGGCTCTACCATCCCCAGTGCCTTGATCAGGGGAATAATCCGGATAGTCTCATCATCTACCCGGATAACGTCATTATTCATCTGCCTGAAGACTGCCTCAGGATCTATCCTGATAACCTTGCGAACCTGCTGTACTGGAATAACATAAGTATGGTTTCCGGCCCTGACTACTGCGCCCCTGAAGGTAGCGAGCCGAACCGGCAATATGAGTGAGAAACGGGCACCTTTTCCCGGATCTGATGATACCCTGACATCACCACCCAGACGGGTTATCGTATCCTCAACAATAGCAAGACCAAGCCCCCTCCCTGACAGATCAGTGATTGTCAGAGAGGTGGAGAGACCGGATTTGAATATCAGCCATATTGCATCACTATCAGACAGACCATCGACCTCCTGCCTGCTCGCAAGCCCTTGCCTGACCGCAGTCTCTCGAAGCCTGGTACAGTCTATACCAGCGCCATCATCTGATAGTTCGATCTCAACCTTACTCCCTGAATGAGGAATTATCCGGATCGAGAGGATCCCCCGGGGAGGTTTAGACCGGGAAATCCTGATATCGGGATACTCAATACCATGATCGATACTGTTATTAATTAGGTGAATGAGCGGGACACGCAGGGCATCTAAAATCCGGCGATCCATCTCCAGCTCATCACCCTCAATCCGCAGTTCAACCTCTTTTCCAAGGCTTCGGGAGTGTTCTCTGACCACCCCCGTGAATGAGTGTAACAGACCAGAAATAGGAACAAGGACCGCATCGTGAATAAGGGCAGAAATCTCAGACGTGCTTGATTCAAGTGCAGACCTATCCGTGTCAGTTGCACGGATATGTGCCCCGAGATCATGCTGAAGATTGGTGACAAATTCACGATCATATTTAAGAAAATCAACTATCCGTTCAAGCAGGAGAAGAACCTCGGGAGGGAGATCCACCTTCTCAACCCCAAAAAAGATCTCCCGGATCAGATGGAGATCATTAAAAACCAGGGAATGGTTCCATCGCCAGAGGGAGAACCTTCCCATCATCTGTTCAAGTTCCATCATCCGGTGAGTTATAAAAAGACGGGTGGTAAGCAGATCGTCTGATTCAGATATCAGGCGTTCAAACTTTTTAGCAGAAATTCGGATCGTCCCGATATCTTTTATCATCTCGTTGGACTTTTCATCCCGGCCATATAGGAACTCAGATAATGAACTGCTATCACCATCACCTCCAGAAGACATACATGCCAGATCCTCCTCTGGAGCAGGGATACTTCCAAAATCTTCCGAAGGAGTCAAAACTCCAGACATATCATGAGGACGAATTTCCAAAGCAGGGTCAGGGTACGCTGAGATATCATCCTTTCGCATTGATCCTGGAATGATTCGGCCGGGCTCTGCAGGATCAACCGGATCATTGCGTATATGCAGGCCACGAAGAAGATTTGCAACCTCATACAGCGAGAGTGCCTGTCCACCACTACCAGTCAGGGAACTTCGGATTGTTTTTACTGCCTGGTGGAGAAGGTCAAATGCCTCAGCATCAGGATGATAATCCCCCTGCTTCATAAGGGAAAAGATATTTTCCAGATTGAGACTGACTGCCTCGATCTCCCGAAGATTCACTGCCCGGGATGCACCTTTCAGACTGTGAGTTTTTCGAAAGACATCCTCAATCAGTTCTGCCGGAATATCCCCGGCCTGCTCTATCCCAATTAGACCTGAAGATATACCACAGAGAAGATCCTCGGCATCCTCTTTGAATGTTTCAAGGAGATATGCATAGAATTCATCATCTGATCCGGTCATCCCTCTCCCTCATACGTGATACTGCTCGGTAACCTTCTTCAGCCTGATACCCAGTTCATGCAGATCTTCAGCCGTCTTCTCTGCTTTTCTGGTGATCTCAAGATTTTTCTGGGCAGCATCGTGGATCTTCTCAATTGCCCGTGAGATCTGATCCATGCCGGCCACCTGATCATGGATGGAAGAAGTGATCTCAATTGCTTCACGGGATGAATCAGCAATGGATCTGGTGAGCATCTCAATAGCTTCCCTGGCATCCTTAGTGAGACCTGCTGCATCGGCAACAGACTGTGTTCCCTTCTCAGTAGAGGACACAGTTGAAGAGACCCCCCGCTGAATGTCCATGAGGATCGTTCTGATGTTTGCGGTAGCCTGTTTGGACTGCTGGGCAAGATTATGAATCTCGTGAGCCACAACAGCAAATCCTTTCCCAAAGTCCCCGGCCTTTGCGGCTTCAATTGAGGCATTCACGGCAAGTAGGTTTGACTGCTCAGAGATATCAGTCACGGTTGCGATGATCTCACCAATCGCCTGACTCTGCTCTGAGAGTTTTACCACATTCATCCCGATCATATCCATCTGCCGCTGAATATGAGTCATTCCGTCCAGGATCTCCTGAACCGATTTTTGACCGTCCTTTGAGACTTCTATCGCTTTCATCGCTTTTTCAGAGACTGACTTAGTCTTCTGATTCACGATATCGGTCTTTCTCCTGACATCTCCAACCGTATCTGAGGTCTCGTTCACCGTAGATGCAGTCTGATAACTTGCCGAAGAGAGTTGAGAGGTGACCGTTAGGATCTCGCTTGAAGCTGATGAGAGAACCGATACCCCTTCATAGAGCTCTTCTGTTATCAGTTTCATCAGTCTTGAGAGTTCTATCCCTATGGTATTGAGAGCATCACGATAGGCTACAAACTCACCGGCAACTGGAATGGCCTCATCAAACCTCGCAGTGAAATCACCTGAAGCATAGAACCGTGCAAGACGCATCGCTTCATTGACCGGTTCGGTGATAGTCTCCAGGGTTTTATTAAAACCGGCGATGATCATCCGGTACCCGCCCTTGAATGCATTTTCATCACCCCTGACTGCGAGATCTCCGGCCCGTGCTGCGTTGGTAAGTTTGATAGTCTCTTTGTGGAGGTGATCAAAGGACTCAACCATCATCTGCAGGGCAGGCCGAATCTCGTCGCGTTCATCTACGGGTTCTGAGAACTCCCTGATATATTCACCATTAGCAATCTTTCTGATGTTGCCGACTACATTGGTCTGCAGATCATCAGCAAACTCATCCATGGTGGCTGCCATCACCCCGATCTCATCCTGACGACGAAGGTTCAGACGTGCAGAAAGGTGACCCTTGCGTAGTTCAATGATCATGACCACAACCTGCTGAAGAGGGCCGGCGATAGAGCGGCCAAACAAAATGGCGACTACTGACCCGATGGCAATCGATGCAATAACCAGAGCAAAGATGGTATTCCGGAGGGTGTCTATAGGCCCTGAAAAATCAGCCATTTCAGCCCGTGCAACGATATACCAGTCAAGAGGCTCATAATACGTATATGCATCGATGACCATTGTATCATTGATCATATGGGGGATTGCACCTTCCTTTTTGGCGAACATTTCCCTGACAAAACTCATCTCTGACCAGTTCTGGCCGACCTGTGACGGATGGACAAGGATACTCCCATTACTATCCATCACGTACATGTACCCGTGTTGACCCACTACGGTCTCGTTGATACTCTTTTTGACAACATCCAGCGTCTGCCCCTCTTCAGTTCCGACAAATAAAACGCCGATAATTTCATCATTTCGGTTTTTTATCGGTTCATATGCAGTCACATAATCCTTTCCAAAGAGATCCCGTCTGCCATAATAGGTTTCGCCCCGTTTGACTGCAACATCATACACATTATCGGTGAGATGGGTTCCAACCGCCCGTTTACCATCTGCACCGATGACATTGGTAGAGATCCGAACTGCATAACTGTTATTGTTCACCTGAAATACCGTGGCCGCTCCTCCGACCATGGCCTGTACCTCATCCACAATCTCAAAGTTCTGATTGATAACATAACGCCGTCCATCTCTATTGGTAAGCGTCATATTCCCGTCAATGATCTCAGGACTCCCCCGCGTATAGAAGTTCTGTTTAAGAACATTGAGATCACTATTTACCTTATTTCTGGTAAGTTTGTAGACATCATTTGTCCAGCCTTTCACATCCAGAACTTTAGTCTCAAGCAGCGTCTCTATCTGTTCATTAATCACGCTGCTTGAACTGGAATACGCCACCAGCCCGAGCAATAACGTAGGAATTATTGCCAGGAAGAGACATATTACCAGGATTTTGGTTCCAACTTTCATATTAGTAAAAAATTCCAGCATTATTACCTCCGAGATCCCAATCAGACATAATTTCCCCCATCATCATCCAGATACATCAGGAAAACTCACCAGATCCCATTATATCATACTCCGCCGGTAAAAAACCCAGAGAGGGATCTCCTCACCTGTGTCTTCTCTCCACTCATTGACTCATCAGTATCATCAACCAGCATCACCGGGTCGGCAAGAATCGCTGCTGCATTCAAGACAGTCAACGAAGTACCAATGACCCCCTCTACATATTTCTGTCCACCAGAATAGCCCATTTCAGTTGATCCCTGCATATCTCCGGGAATGGTTCCCGGGCCGGTTATCTGATCAGCGAGGATCCCAAAGGTCATTGTCCCATCAGTAAGAACAATGACCTGATTCAGGTCAGTCAGGCCCAAATCAGGAATCGAAAGAAGAACCCGAAGGTCAACCAGAGATATGATCTCACCCCTGACCGGACAGATGCCGATGATATGATCCGGTGTTCCCGGAACCGGGGTAATCTCATCGGTCATGATAACCTCCCTGACATACCTCATCTCAACTGCATATTCACGATAAACAAGCGTGAACTTAAGAACATCAATAACCGGCGTCTCAACGGTTGTTTCTTCAGGAAGAGCAAGTTCATCTGCCCGTTGCGTCAGAATCGAAGAGATCTGGTCTGAATCTGAATCCCCGGAAGGCGATAAAAGGCTTGGATCTGATCTTCCCTGATGAACCGGGGCAGCATAGGTGATAGGATCAGATCGACTCGAAAAGAGAACTTCATAAAGGAATAGACGAATATCCTCAATAAGGATCAGGCCGTCACTTTGAATTGAGATCCCAAGATGCGATAACTGATCCAGCCTCCCAAACGGGGTATCATAAGCCGAATGAATCTCATCCGGCCTGACAATCGATGTTTCATCGACCCAGAATGCCAAACAGGCCCGGCCTGATTGTACAATAATCAGATTATCTGAAAGAGCAGGAGCCCGATCAGAATGTCCCAATAGCGAACGAACCGAACAGACCGGGATCATCTGCCCATGGAAGTTAATCGTGCCGATAATGTGCCCCCGATCAGAACAGAAGTTCACCCGGACCATTCTCACCATACAGAGGGTCTGCTCAAGAGGAAGTGCACCGATAATCCCGTCAACGAGAAAAAATAACAGTGGTTGCCCGATCATCTTCGAATACCACCAGCTTAGCGCTGAATAGGTATAAGCTTACAGATTTGATCAGATTCAGTACAGATTAACAAGTATCACATCCATCTGAAACAGTTTCATCATATCGGGGCTGCTTTCCTGATTGATGGGAATTAATAATCTCATCAGAAATTTTTACTTCGGGAATGATATTTCTCTGGAATACCTCAGTCAGATTCAAACTATGAGAACCATCGGGATCCCAGGCATGAATAAACTCAAGGAACTGGTATGTTGATGGGGCTTGATCTGTTGCACTGTGGGTTATTGCACCAAAGACCGAATTTGAGTCAGTCTGAGAAAATTCCAGCTCTGCTTCCCGCTCCAGCGCAGCGGTACTTATCATCCGGTGAGATACCCAGCGTCGCTCGATTCCACTCACATTTCCAACAATAATAAAATCATTGATGCCCTTTCCCCCACCCTGTCCTGACACGAAAACCCCGGGAGTACCAGTATTGAGAAACCCGGAGCAGGTATCATACACGATAGAATCAGGAAGTTCAGCCTTATCCTGTTCATCATTTGAGCAACCTGACCGGATATCACCGCTCAAAGGGACCAGTGCTGCTACCATATTATCAAGGGTGCCCAGGTAGGGCTCAGGAGTTTTCGTATGCTTGAGACGTTCTGTTTCTGCTTCCTGCGGAGTATAATCGGTATACCCGTCCCAGCCACCATGATAGATCGAATGATGATGCAGAGCGATCTCATGCCCGGTCGCTGCCCACCGGTTCAGGTCGGCAACTTTAGCAGGATCAGATGCAATAAGCGCCCCCCAGGGGGGAGAGAACATTAGAGTAAGGCGAATCCCATACCGATCAGCCTGTGCGACCATATCTTTCAGTACAAAATACGCTTTTGCGAGTTTTTTACTCTGACCGATATCACCATGATATGGCTCATTATGAACCGCGATAAAGTAATATGGTGAAGGACCGGCGGGGATTGCGGACTGATTTGAGGCAGGGAGATCAACCGGTTGACTCAATTTCTGCCGGTCTTCAGCAGACTGAAAACAGGAGCCGTCCAGGCATCTGCCCGCACCAGGTTTCTGCTTTGCCAGGGCATCAGGTGGTGCAGCAGTCACCAGGGGAAGCAGAAGGGACAGGAACAGTATCAGTACAATACCACATATCAGCAGACCAGAAGATCGAGCAGACAGAAACATAATAATTCAATCAATAGATATCCATCAGATAAGATATACTCAGCGCCACATACACACCAAAGGAGATTATAAGTATCGGTAAATTCATTTCCCCTATATGACCCGATATCTGTTGCTGGTATTGTTATTCTCACTCCTCTCTTCAGGATGGATGGAACCGGCACGGAGTGAAGATGATCAGAATTTATCAATACAACTCGTTTTTGCATCAGGAATCTTTTCAGGCGGCCCTTGTCATCGTGATAATGCTGCCGGATGTGACCTCTGTACAGGCATGCTCGACCCGGCTTCGGGGAGGGTTTCTGGTGTAACCAGCCTTGATATCAGCCCAGGTGCCCAGTGGTTTCCTTCAGTATCACCTGATGGAACAGAGGTGGTCTATGAGTCAAAATCGGGAAAAGTGAGCACCATCATCCTTATCAGTCCTGATACAATGAAACGGACAATCTTGGCAGATGGACTTCGGTTCCCGGCATTCCAGGATGCCACAACCGTGATCGCAAGTTCTGTTGACGAAATACTCAATCAGATAGACCTGAAATCTCTGCAAACAGAGCATATTCAGTCTGACATTCAGATATCAGATCCATTCCCTTCCGCCGGTATCATCGCATTTCACACAAGAACCGATCCAGCAGGGCAGGCACAACTAGGAATACTTAATGCAAGCACCGGGACTATCAGATTATTCTCCTGTAAGGGATGCGGTCATCCTTCCATAACCCCGGATGGCACCAGGATCATTTCTGTCCTTCCTGATGAACGACCGCCGATCATGAGCACGAAAGACGAAGCAACCAGCACGTGGTCAGAATTCTCACCTATCCTTACTGGCCTTGTCCAGAAGATCAGGAAGCTGGATCCCGAACTGACCGCCGCAGAGATGATTATCCTCTCGTACCCCTCATTTGGGAATGACCATCTGCTCTTTCTCACCGCCCAGATGGCTGAACGCAGACCAGAAGGAGTGATAACCATCGGGTCCAGGATAGTACAGGTAACCCTGCCGCAGGGAGAAAAATGGGATGATCCGCGTATGCAGCCGGATACCAGACTTCTTACCTATCTGCTCCCTGACGGGACTATGATGAATTGTGACAGCGCAACTTCTGCATCACCTATCCCGGGTCCCATACAGGGAAATACCTCATATTCGGCGGATAGGGAGCATAAGGAGCAACCAGAGAATACATCCCTTCCTGAAAACCAGATCACTCTTAAGAATATCAGCCCAGGACCACTCACCCCATTATCTGATCGCCTTCCCCTGTACATGACCGTTATCGTCAGGAATAAGGATCCTGATTATCCGGGATCAGCAGATTATGCACACAACTTGAGTGCATACCGGGAGTTTAGATCAGGCATTATAAGGATCTCGCAATATCTTGAAGAGAGGGGCATTCCCTGGAGTTATCAGACAGACTGGAATTTTCTGGAAGGGACAATAACATGGGAGATCGATGATCCACACCCTGATCTACTTGCGGATACTGATGGAGTGAATGTTATCGCATATCTCTCTCATCATGGGGCAGAGATAGATCCCTACTCTCATGAGACCTATGGGTATACATACCCGGATATTGCTGAACTAATACGCAGGACCGGGGTTGAACCAGAACCGGTTATAGGAGGGCATATCCAGGATCCAGCTGATCCCCATTATCAAAACTGGTCTCAGTACATCGCGGGGGCGGCAGGAAAGAAGTTCCCTGATTCATCCTGGAACGCCTCAATAATCACCGGTGCAGCGACATACCTCCATAAAGATGAACCGTTGGTATCTGGTATCTGGCGACCAAAATCTCCTGAGGAATATTTCATTGATGATCCGAATGGCAGCATGATTGCTATGGGGAGTTTTGAAGGCGACCCGGGTTCGGTACACTGGCTTCTCTCAGCAATCGGGGACGGATATCTTCCCAACGGTATATGGACGGCAAGTGTCCTGGTTAACAGTTTTGCACTCTCAAACAACGAATATTTCCAGCGCCTGACCCGCGATCTTTTAGGTAGATATGAGAGATATGCACAAGAAGGGCGATTGAAATTCATATATGTACGGGATATTTCATCCATCCTCAACCAGGAGGGGGAGGGGAGGGGAACGGTCCTGGTGATAGCCGGGGATCAGGTGGACGGTAGAGTAAAATCAGGCCCAGGCATCATCCCATAATCATGAGGTAAGAAATCGAATTTTTGAACATACCACTCCAGGGGAGACAGGGGTATCGAGCATAATTATCCTAAAAAAAGTTTAGGATAACGGAAATAATTCGGAAATTTATTCCCCTGACACACAGGATATTCAAGAGTTCAGACCCCAGAGGTGAATGAGCGGGACCAGAACAATTCATAAGGAGAATGGTAACAATGAAGAAGTGTTACGATGTAAGAAGCCTTTTCATGGTTCTTGGCTTGATGATGGTCACAGGCTGTGGGGGTGGTTTTGTTTCCGGCTCTACCTTCCCTATGAGCGAAAAAACCTCAATCTGATCTTCGTGGTACCCCCGGACCTGGCCAACGACCCGTTGGGAGATATAAACCCGCAAACGGCAAACTTAAACAATCAGGGGCTCCAGCGCTCACTCCTTATGGGTTCGTACTTAAAGCACCAAAGTCCGGGGTCAGGCAACGCAACCGCCATCTACACCCTTATCCCAATGACCCATCTGCAGACCGGGAACAATTACCCTGACATGGTAGCGATCGGGTTTATTCAGCAATTCGCCCTCCTCAACACGGTAACGGTGCAGAATGTGACCGGTAACAGCTTCCCGATCTATGCAGGGTATGTGCCAGGTGATGTACCCCCCGGTGTTGCCGAGCTGCGTCCGTTCGTACCTGCTGCCCAGGGGTTGGTTTTCAACGACACACGGGGAAACCTGCCCTGCTGTCTGGAATAATAGACGCAGAGAAGCCGGGATTCTATATCTTCTCAGCTCCCTGGGAGACCACAAGCGACCTGCTGACAAGTATCAATACAGCCAGGGAGTATAACCTGAGTCTTCCCACGTCATACGAGGGTCCAAACCTTGTGTACGTACTATCCATTGCACCGGCTGGAGATGCCGACCTGACTGCTTTCGATAGCAGACTGAACCCGCCTTCGATGTATCCTGAGCTTCCCTCACTGGTGGGAGGTGATTCATGTACACTCCAGACCCCTTTCAGCTACAACCGTACGGCGGGGGTTGATGGCGTCACCATTCCGGCGAATATAACCACCAACCAGACGATATACCTGATCTGGCACGCAGAAGCGCATCCATCAGGCACGTTTGAAGATGGTAACTACGTGGGCGCTGGGCAGTGGCGAGCATTGGCACTTCCCGGTTTTCTCCCCGATGCCCTGCGTGGCCAGCGAAGTCCTACGATGGTTTATTCCATTGACCACGCTCAATCATTCCCTTTTTTCAACGGTTCTTATATCAGACCCTCTTTAACAGTATTCCCCTATGCTATCGCCAACAATCTGACTATCAATCTTGCAGCAGGTTTTCTTCTGGAAACAAATGCAACGTCAGAAACCGCAGCGGAGAACGCGAGTAACTTCTTCTTTACAAGCAGTGACGGAATCAACCTCTCCAACCAGACAATACTGCTGGCATGGGAGCATGAGCACTACCCTCCCCTAATAAAATATCTTTTCGACACTTATGGCGGCACTGTCCCAGCACCTAATCTAACCTGGCCTTCGGGCGACTATGACACGATCTGGACCGTGAAACTCGATACCATGGGCAATCTGACGGTGGATAATGCACTATGCGAAGGGATTGACTCCTCGAAGCTTCCAGCCGTGCCACCGCAATTCTAACCGGCATTTCCTGCCTAAACAGGAAAGGTTGGCAATGTTTTTTTCTGCTGCATCATTGAAACAGGAGCATCATCTTTTCCAGGAAATGAGAAAGAGACAAGAGATCTAATACTGCTCGTCCGGACATTCATTTTAGGTGCCACAAATCACATTGAGGTTGAATTCACATCCCTAATCCTCCATGAGAATTATTCTTCAGATGGAGAGAGAATTTTCCATAACGGTTTAATCAGGATGAAAATTTGATCCCCTCAAGAATATTGAGTACAACGATCACGGATCACCACCGGGAAAGATTCACACAGGAATAAGGGATGGTAATTCCAGGGGGAATTTTGGATATATACCAAACTTTTTCACCGTAGACTTCACCATACTAGTATGGAGATTCCTGCCGGACTCGAGCTATCACCGAGAAAAGTTGACTACCTCAAGTTCATCTTTCAGCAGGGGAACACCGTAAAAACAAATGACATCGCATCTCATTTTGCAGTAGATCCATCTACCATCACAAAAACAATATCTGAACTAGCGGATATTGGATATCTCACTCACATCCCTTATCGGGGAGTAGTACTTACTGACACCGGAAAAAGGTATGCAACCTTCCTCGTAAAACGGCACCGGATCCTCAGTCTTATCCTGGTTCACAATGGCCTCTCTGAGGAGCAGGCCTGCTCAGAAGTCACCAGGTTTGAAAGTTTTGTCACCCAGCAGGCCATAGATATCATGTGCTGTACCATGGGACACCCTCAACAGGGAGTATGTGGAATGATAACTCATGATGAAGGATGTCGCCATGCAACGAGAAACATGGTACACAATAATCAGACTATGAGGGACACCCCTCCTGGAGAATAATAGATGAGCAGCGTGACAATATCCGACCATATCCCGGACATCGATCTCATTACTACATATGCCGAACGCCAAACATCGCTTTTTTCCCGGATAAGCCCGTGGACAAAATTTTTCTTACTCATCCTCGTGGTACTAATGATAACTACCACGCAAAACCTCATTGCCCTCTTCGTGCTCTATGGTTTGATCATACTTATGTTCGGGCTTTCCGGTCTGCCAGTACAGAAGCTGATCGGATGGTATCTGATGCCCGTAGTGTTCGTCCTCTCCCTGGTCGGAATAATCGCTTGGAGTGAGCCGGGAAATACGATTGTCTCGATTCCTCTTGGTATAATAAAACCAACTCTGACCGATAACGGGATCATCCTGGTGATGACATTGCTGCTCAAAGCACTCATATCATTCACCTGTTCCATCTTCTTCCTGATGACCACAAGATACGAACATTTCTCAGGCATGATATACCAGATCTTTCCCTCCCCACTGGATCAGATCTTTCTCCTGTCGTACCGGTTCCTGTTCCTTACGCTAGCAATGACCAATGCACTGCTCAAAGCAGTCAGATCCCGGGGAGGAGGTCTTTTGCATTCTCTATGGATGCAGGGAAAGCTGTTTGCAGAGGTTGCGGGCCTGGTCTTCATCCGATCATTTGAACAGGCAGAACGGGTAAATAAGGCGATGGTCTCTCGCGGGTACAGCAGCAGTTCTTACGGAGCCAGAACGCAAATCCCCTGCCCGACCATCGCTGAATACATTGTTCTTGCAGCAGCGACTATTGTTGTTGTGATCACCGGATGGATCCTTCCTTATACCGGAGGTGTATAAATGACAATCATTCGCAGAAATCCCCTGTCGCCCCACTGTTCACCGGTTGATCCGGGCAAGGAACTGATCCACATCGACTGTGCGAGCCATATCTATCCGGATGGAAGTGTGGGGATCCATGAGATGTGTTTCTCAGTCCTTCAAGGCGAGATCGTTGCTCTTTGCGGCCCAAACGGTTCCGGGAAGTCTACCCTTATCGAACACCTGAACGGCCTTCTCACACCTTCTCAAGGAGAGATATGGGTAAGTGGCAGATCGATAACCCATGGGGAGCGGACTGATCTCTGGAAAGATGTGGGCATTGTTTTCCAGCGATCTGAAGACCAGCTCTTTGCTCCGACCGTCTTTGATGATGTAATGTTTGGACCGCTCAATCTTGGGATGAGTCAGGAGGAAGCAAAAGCAGCAGCAATGAAAGCGCTTGTGGCGGTGGGGGCAGACCATCTTGTCAGCAAACTCCCCAATTACCTGAGTGGAGGAGAAAAGAGGCTTGTCTCCATTGCGGGTATTCTTGCCATGAAACCCCGGATTGTTGCCCTGGATGAACCGACTTCTGACCTTGATCCGGTTCATAGTGCTGCAACCGAAGATCTCATTCTGAATCTTCGGAACCATTTTGGTATCAGTGTGGTGATTGCTACACACGACCTTGATCTAGCAGCCCGAATTGCTGATAGGGTCTGCCTGGTTAAAGACGGCTCAATCTTTGCAGAAGGAAGACCAGATGAAATTTTCTACAACCCTGAGCTCATCCAGGAGGCCGGGCTCAGGTTGCCGGATACGGTCATGACATATCTTGATTTCTGTAAAAAACAGGGGGTTGCCCCCAAAGAACGCCCTATTACCCGTGAAGAGCTCGTAAGCATCTTTATCACCAAATTATATTGAAAATTTGGGCACATACCAAACTTTAAGATATATTAATACCATATTTCGAGTAATAGTATAGTCTGAAAAAACGATAATACCGGAGAGAATACATTGGCTCATATTCATTTAGAGGACGGATCATTCACTCTACTCTGGGTACTGGTATGGTGGATAATCGCACTCGTGCTTATCGGGGCAGCTCTGTACCTACTGAAATCGAGAAATACCCCAGATCCTAAAAAGATTACTATTGCCGCATTCGTTGCCACGGCCGCCTTTGCTATTTTTCAGGTGCAGATCCCCATATTTGGGGGAGTTCACCTGAACCTGACCCCGCTTATCGGAATACTCACCGGACCTCTTCTTGGAACACTCATCATTTTTGTTGTCAACATCCTGTCGGCGGCTATCGGGCATGGGGGATGGGGCCTAGTCGGGGCAAATATCCTGGTTAATTTCTCAGAAGTTACCGTCGCCTGGTTCGTCTACAGAATAATAAAAAAAATTACCCCGAACCTCTTTTCACAGGCAGGGATTTCTACATTTTCCGGTCTCTTTGTGGGAAATTTGGTAATGATTGGAATTATCCTTGTATCCGGGATCCAGGGAGTTCATCAGACACCTACAGAGATCCTTTCCGGTCTTTCACTGCTTGCTACCGTGAACATGGGTGTTGCCGCAATTGAGGCGTGTATTTCCGGCTTTGTAGTCACATATATCTCGAGGATAAGACCAGACATCGTAGAAGGAGACCAAAGATGATCGCGAGAGAGGACCTGATAGGAATCTTTATCTTTGGCGTTATCCTGATTATTACCACGCTCTTAGCACTTGCTGCCATAGGCATTACCGGAGATATGGGGATTGAAGAACGGTATAATCAGGCAGTGGGTCTCCCCCCAGGTGGCGAGGATGGGGAGGGAGAAGACTCCGTATTCTTTATTGAGGGGAACCCAGTTATGTATCTGGCTATCCTCGGCCTGCTTGGCATTGTCTGCTTTGTGCTGTACCACCGATTCATGTCGCAATCGGGATGAAGGAACTCTGTTTCTCCGTTTTCATTCCCCCCCTTTCACAGCAGCCGAAATGATAATTTATTTTTGGACTCTCGGTAATCTGTGGTGATGCGAAACATTGTACTGATAGGTGAATGAAAGCCCGTAATCCTCCAATGAGAGTTTCTCTAAAGGTGGAAAGATAGTCTTCCGTGGTATTGTCCAATCCGGACTAAAATATCGATTTCCCTCAAGAAGATGAGGACAACCATCACGGATACCTTTTGATACTCAGGGAATACCAGATTCGTGTTATGATTACATCATGTATCGATGACATATGGAGCACCAATACCCCCAGGTCCATAAAAAAAAGAGGGAACGATAATTAAACATATAAAGGACGCGGGTTAAAAATAAATATCGTTGAGTATATGATTTAACAAATAAAAAAATGTACATGTACGTTATGCGGGCACCTGCAAAAATATCCAAATTCCATAATCCATAAAGGATGTCATTTCTGTAGCCCTTAAGACCAGACCAACCCATCATTATGGTTATGATGAACCAGAAAATTCAAAGATGTGTGATGGCTCATTATTTCTTATTCTTCTTCACGAGGACAACGGAGGATAATGTCAGGGGAAATACCAGGTAGGATTCTTGTTGTTGATGATAATATTACCAACCTGCAGCTCCTGGTCAGAATCCTCTCTAACGAGAGATATGACATATCTGTTGCGAAATCAGGAGAAGAAGCAATAGAATTTACTAAACGAAATCCGTTTGATCTGATTCTTCTCGATATCATGATGCCAGGTATAGATGGGTATACTACCTGTGCAAAAATCAAATCCCACCCCGACACCCGGGAAATCCCGATAATTTTTCTCTCTGCCCTTGTTGATATCGAGAGTAAAACTAAAGGGTTTGCCGCAGGGGGGGTGGACTATATCTCTAAGCCATTCCATGAAGCAGAGGTATTGATGCGAATTCAGACTCATCTCTCCCTCTCTTTTACCAGACGTGATCTGAGAGAAACCATCGAACGTCTTTCTCTCACTGAAGAAGAACTCAAGTCGCAATTTGAAGATTTGAAAACGCTTTCAGACAATATTACTGTGAGTGAGGAGCGGTTTAAAGGTCTCGCCCATCTGCTCCCGGTACCGGTGTTCGAGGCATCTCTTGATGGATTTCTTACTTTTACCAATCAGATTGGGTACAGGATCATTGGTAGCTTCGATGTTGAAGACTTGAGAAGAATAAATTTTTTCGATTGTGTCGTCCCTGATGAACGGAAGAATGCAGAAGATTATCTATTGACCATTATTCGGGGGAATCAGATACAAGAGGGGAGAGAATTTACCCTGCAGATCAATAATCGGATTCCGTTCAAAGCGATGGTATATATGAACTGCATTTATGAACCGAAATCCGGAGTTCCCATCGGCCTTAGGGTAGTGTTAATTGACATTACCGAACGCAAACGGACAGAAGAAGCCCTGAAGAGGTCACAAGAAAAAATATCCATCCTTTCGGGAATAACCAGGCATGATATGGTCAACCAGATTAATGCTCTTCAGATTTTTTTGGACCTGCTTGAAGGGAGTATCCCTCCGACTGCTGAGGAGACCCGATATATCGAACTGATAAAAACGTGTTGTGATATGATAGATAAGCACATCAGTTTTTCCAAGGATTACCAGGATCTGGGGTTAAATTCTCCAATGTGGTTAAATATTGAACATACTGCGAGGATGGCTGCACAAAAATTTCTGTCAGATTCTATCACCATGACCATCAATACCGGCAATTACGAGTTATTCGCAGATCCGATGCTGATGCTCATTTTTTATAATCTCTTTGAAAATGCAAGAAAATACGGGGAAAAAATCTCATATATTTCTGTAACCTTTCGGGAAGATGGAAAA
>DATMXW010000017.1:0-5205 GCA_035561295.1 Methanospirillum sp.
TACTTGAAGGATTGAATAGTATGGTTCAGTCACTGAAAGCAAATGCTAGGGGATATCGGAACGATGAAAATTTTATGACTATGATATACCTTCGACATGGTCAGTTGAAACTTAACTTCCCACTTGAAACGACGAAGAGCCATTTTTTCTCACCTCTCCACGGAACCGGGCCTTCAATATTCCTGAAACATAGGGGATCCCATCAAAGAGGGACGCGATCTCTTCCGGGGAAGGGTTTTGATGAGTCTGAAAGAAATACCTCATCTTCAGGTTGAATTTGATCCCTGCTGATATGAGATCATCATCATACTCATGCCTCTGCCGCTCCATGCGATCTAATGACTTGGTTGTGCAATTGTGAAATCCTCTAGCACGGGGATGATCCCATGACTCCCCCTCATCATTTGAATAGACCCTCCCGTACTCCAGCATCGGCAGTATCCAGTCAGCAATCCTGGTCTCATAGAATATCGGCGAAAAGCTCCCGGTATTATAAAAATCCTGAATTGATTGATCCCGTTCCCGATAACTGATATTTCCTTTTATTACCGCGAACTCATGGAGGAGCGTCGCAAAATCTGATTCCCCCTCTCCAAATACGGAATTGTTGGTCTGTTGATAAAAAAACGCTCTTCTAAGCATCTCTCCAATACTTACCTCTTGGTCATACTCTGCAAAGATGAGGCAGATAGCAAGAAGATCAGAGACCGGGATCCCAAATGCCATACTACCGGTTATCCGTCATACGCTTATCTCCTCCTCTTTTCAATATCATCTCCACAGGATGACTCGTCGCTGTTACCCTGTAATTTACCAGTATGATCACGTAATATTTGGGCAAATGATTTATCTGGAAAGGCGGTCCTATACTCAATGAGTATCAAACTCAGAGCAATATGGAACCTGAAATGACACACAACCAGTCTGGATACTATCTCGTCCTCCACGTTCTTTGTATGTTACTCCTGATCTCTACCTCTGCTTTCGCAGAGAATAACACAGGAGTTGACACCGGTCCGATTACGGAAATTGCAGGAGTATCCCCTGGTTCATCGGATCTCCTGGACAATCAGATCATTCATATCGGTGTGCTAGCGAACCGTGGTTCGGAGATCGCACTTCAGGAATGGGGTCCTACCGCTGATTACCTCACTCAAGCACTCGCTCCAGCCAGATTTGATATTGTCCCCTTACATTTTAACGAGACAATGAACCTGTCTGAGAATCAATCCATCTCATTTGTGATTGCGAATCCATCGGTCTACGCATACCTGGAATACAACGGTCTGGTTCAGCGTATCGCAACGATGCAGGTTCCTGGAGATCCAGACCCTATGCCCCAGTTTGGCGGGGTGATTTTTACCAGGTCAGATAACACTGATATAAACGGGCTACTGGATCTCAAAGGAAAGCGATTCGCAGCAGTTGACCAGAGTTCACTCGGAGGATGGCAGGCTTCTCTTATAGAGATCCTGACCGAAGGGATACAGCCTGAAACCGATTTCTCATCATTGAACTTTACCGGGACTCATGATGCTGTAGTGTTCGCTGTTCTTGAAGGCAATGTTGATGCCGGAACAGTCCGAAGCACCCAACTGGAACGGATGGCAAAAGAAGGGAAGATCGATCTGCAGCAGATTAAAGTCATTCATGATATGAAGACCCAGTACCCCCGGTATCCATACCTCATCTCTACCCATCTGTACCCTGAATGGCCCTTCTCCGTGGTTACTGGAACTGACAAAGAACTGAGCAAAAAGGTTGCAGTTGCACTTTTGATGATGAATCAGAGTGATCCTGCAGCAATTGCTTCTCAGGGAGCCGGATGGGCAATTCCTGAGGATTATACCCTCGTTCATGAAATGCTTCGCATGGTAAACCTGCCACCATACAATACTTGAAGATATATACGGTCGAGAAGGTTGATTGAGGGCATTCGCAGGCTATCCGGGGATATAGGCGATTTTTGTTCTCTTTTTCCCTCCTTTTTGTATCTGGAGAAGGAGCCCGGGCTGACTCGATATACTGATCAAGTCAGGAAGAGCAAGATATATCAATGAGTATACTTCAGTATACTATTACCCAAAAAAGGACCTGGTTTATGAGGAAATTTTTAATTATCCTATGTATGTTCCTTATCCTGATTCTTCCGACAACAGGATCTCTCCAAAATGACCAGTCTGACTCAATCCAGGAGATTCAGGTTGGTGCAGTCCTGCCTCTGGACGGGCAGTGGGCAAGTATCGGTAGAGATAGTGATGTCGCTCTCTATCTTGCGATGGATACCCTGAATGACTATCTCAAACCAAGTAACCTGAAGATTACCCTGCATATAGAAAACAGCAGCAGTGATCCCCAAAAAGCCCTCGAATCACTTAAAAAACTCCATGATATTGGAATTGTGAAAGTTATCGGTCCATGTACAAGCGCAGAAGCTACCGCCATGGTGCCCTACGCCAATGAGCATGATATCCTTTTACTCAGTCCATCCAGCACGGCATTATACCTGGCTCTGGACGATAACCTCTTTCGCCTGGCTCCAAATGATGGTCAGCAGACTGAAGCCCTGGCCCAATTGATTCAACGCCAGAATCTCACCCAGGTACTGGTCGTCTACCTGAATGATGAATATGGGTCCGGGATGAATACTGGTCTGAAAACCAAAGCCGCCGACCCAAAGTATGGTTTCCAGGTAATTGATTCTGTTTCTTTTGATCCGGCAATAACAAATTATACTTCACTTGTTGATACCATTACAACAGCAGCGGTCGGTTTGCAGAATGATACCGGGGCCATTATGTTGATCGGAACCGATTCTCACGCTGTTGGTATTTTTACCACTGCAGGCATTCAGAGTCCAATAAGTGAATACAAGTGGTTCTCTGGTGATGGAATCATTCATGAGGCAGATATCCTAAAAAATAATATTTCTGCAGAATTTGCCGCCAAAACCAGGCTTGAAGGATTTGCTTTTGCCTGTGAAGATACCATCACCATGGTTCCAACAATGATGGCAGCCGGGATTATGAGTGCCGAACTGGGAGCTCCGCCCTCTCCTGCAGCTTTACTGGCATGGGATGCGATATGGCTCATTGGTGAAACATATCGGCTCGGTCCGCAAGATAATCTGGAAAATTTCAAATCAGCTATGCGATCTGTTTCTGGAAAACGTTCTAATGTTTTTAATCAGATTATCGATTTTGACACCAATGGGGATATTATTCACTCCAAATATGCCCGCTTCATGGTAATTAAGGACCACAACGGTGAAATTTACTGGAACCTTGTGGGCATGTTTATCAAAAACAAAACTTCCGGTGCCTTTCTCACCGATGCTGATGGTAATAATACCCGGGAATCCGGAGATATTATCATTGGTGCTGTTCTCCCCATGACCGGCCCGGAGATGGAAACAGGCAAGGGTGCTAAGGATGCTATTGAACTAGCTGTTGAGCACGCGAACACCTATTACTCCAAAACCACAGGTCTCAATATTCACTTTTCATTTGATATCCGGGATTCTGCCAGTGATCCTGCAACCAGTCTCTCTCAGGTTAAAGCCTTGCACGAGGCAGGAATAAATTTAATCGTGATGGGTGGGAACAGTGCCGAACTATCTGCGGTTCAGGAATATTGCCGAAACAATAACATCATAATTCTCGGTACTCGCAGTACTGCAGTGTCATTGTCTGATTCTGATGATTATGTCTATCGCCTCTCACCTGATGACACGAATCAGGCAAAAGCCATGGTCCGGTTGATGGAGACTCAGGGCAAGAAGCACCTTGTGGTACTGTATCGTGATGATGTATATGGGCAGGATTTTCAGAAGGCGATCTCTGAAACTTTCACGGGCAGCACGGACTGTTACGGGTATCCGGTAAATCAGAGTGATTTCTCTTCAATTCTTGACAATACCTCTGCATTAATTGAAAAAACCGGCACCTATCAGGACACTGCTGTAGTGGTCATTGGTCTGAAAGAAGTTGTCCAGATGCTTGAAACTATAAAAGACGGACCCCTGACTTCTGTTGTCTGGTATGGAACTGATGGAATTGCACAGAGCCGTAGCTTGTTATCTTCATCTGGAGCGGTATCAGCCGCCCTCAAAACGAATCTGACCTGCTCGAACTTTGATGTTGCTGCCCAACCCGTTCTCTCATTCATGAACGAGATGGCTGTTCAATATCTTTCTCGAGCTGTTGGTGGTGCAGCTGGCTGGAACGAATTATCAAATTATGATGCTGCCTGGATGGCCATGAATGCCTATGCTCTCACCAGTCCTGATGCGGGTTATAAGGAACTCTGGGGTATCATCAATAATCCCTATGGGGCTGGTGGAGTTGGTGGGTTATATGTTGTGAATAAAGCCCAGGACCAGTCCCTGAGCAGTTACTCATTCTATAGGGTTACTGAAACATCATCCGGGCCAGAGTGGAATGTTACTGCCTATTACCGGGATGTGATGACTGCCAGGGATGATCTGGTTATCATGATCCCCTGACCACCTCCCTGATCCGGAAAAACTCTGATTTTTTCAGAGTTCATATGCAGTCTCAAATCAGTGATAATTTAAGAACAATTCAGCCGACTGATACGGCTTAAACGACTGGTCAAACAGAAAGTTCATCTGTCCGACTGCATATCTGATCCCTGGAGCCCAGACCTCACTCTTCCCCCTGAGAATCGGGCTTCCTTTCTTCCTGGCAAGGTTTAACCGAAACGGTTCGGCAGATCTCAGTGTACTTGTCATCAGGTTTCCAGAAGAGCTTTCTTCCACTCTTCCTCCAGGAAGATCAGACCCCCTCAATTCCCTGAATCAGTTCCGGTACATCCAGCATTCAGGATGACTATTTGTTAAGCAAAAGCACAAATATTTTGGGCTAAACCTGATTGATAACATAACCACACACAATCCTGCTTTTTTAATAAAGCAACGTTCTGGGAGAGAATATGTATCTGTTCTGTGATCGAAATCTATTTTCAGTGTACCAGACCCAACCTATATGCTGATAAATTATCCTGATATTGTACCATTTTTTTAACGACTTTCATTTATGACACAACTATTATACTAGGCGACATAATTTATTGCGCATAAGGACTTTAATTCCTCATTTGGGTTGTGATCTAGCTGAAAGCTGGTATCACGAATGCACCAATAGTATAACTTAATGCGTTGATAGTACAATATACTTGTACCTC
>DATMXW010000018.1:0-4571 GCA_035561295.1 Methanospirillum sp.
GGCTAATACCTGCTTCCAGGGCTGCAGCCTGCAGGTTAAAAAATGATAATCCAAATGCAGAGACGGCAATGATGAGAACCGCAATACCGGTCAGATCCGGTATGGTCTGTTCAAGTCGATGAATCGGGATCATTGCTCTCCTTTTTCATACAGTCCTTGAAATTCTCGGAAACAGTTCACACAAATCTGTTGATACAGCCGGCTTGGAATAAAATACATCTCAGTATCCCTTCCCGAGTTGCTGCACCCCTTACACTTACAAAAGACTTCAGCCCGCTGTGATTCAGGCATGATTTTATACCGATCCGGGGTAATGTCATCAGGAATCTGGTGATGGTTCAGCCACTCACGAAAATGTTCTAAGGCGGTGTGTGTACCTAATACATCTGGAACAAGTGGAACATCTGTTCCACGTTGATCCGGTTCAGCAATCTCCGAGCCTTCAGGGTGTGGGTGTTCATCTGGAACATGAGGAACAACGGTTTCACGGTGATCTGTTTCCGGTCTCGAATGATCTTTTTCCGCCTCCCGTGTTCCAGATCTTCCATGTGTACTGGGCACACACCCTGGAGGAGATTCACGACCAGACAGATCCGTCTGTATGGTGTTATATTCCACACCCCTGAGACAATCAGGGCACTCAGGCAGTGGCCCCCCGTCTTCGTTGAAGTAGTATCTCTGAATTATTTCGTCCCACTTCTTTTTGCTTGGAACTAACAATGGCCGTACTTTTTTCGACGACTTCTCTCCCTTGGTAGTAATCGTCACCCGTTTTGGTCTGACTTCCATCCCGATTCCTTCAAGTGCCCGGGTCACTGCCTTTGGGCTGACCTTGAGTGCGTCAGCAATCATCTTCGGGAGGACCGCGTGAATCTCCGCTCCATAATAGTACATCCCAAAATCCGGGTGAGACATGAGATCTTCCTGCATGGTTGCCAGTTCATACGCATAATTGAACATCCCCCCTTCCCAGCTCTCTGCCCTGGTCTGTTTGATCTCTTTCTGCCTGACATCCAGATACTTTCTAAATCTCTCCTCTCCGTTAGGGAATAACCGAAGAATGATTGATAATGGCCGTGCCATCTGTTTCAGCCGGCCTTCAAGCCCCATACCATTACAGGAGATCATACAGTCTTCAGATACCGCGTTCCAATGCTCAAATGTAAACCGGGTTATCAGCGCCCGAAGTTCAGCCACCTCCTCAACGTATCTCGATGGCAGTTCAGGAGGGATATCCTCCCTGGTTGTTTCATCAGGAGAGAAGGAAAGACACCGGCCCTCAGTAGCAGAATCCCGGAATGGCTGCCTCATGGCAATCACCTTCGGACCGTATGGATCAAAGATATGACACTTGGAAACATCGTTCTTGTCAGTGAGCAGGAAGTGATTATCTTTCTCAAATCCAAGATTCAGATATTTAATAAGAGGATCTGACTGATCGCCTTTCAGATCTGATTCATCAATCAGTAATGTTCCCATCCATCGCTCTTTCTGCCTCATCAGCCCGGAGAGGGAAGATGAACCCGAAGCCCGGATCGGATAGAAACAGAGATCTGAGATTACTTTCAGGAATCTGCTCTTTCCCTTCCCGGTGTCTCCAAGAAAGCGGAGGTACGGGGTGGTGCTGCATTTTGAAAAGTACCAGGAATACAGGGCATAATAGACAAACAGCTCGTATTCAACTTCAGGAGCATCAAAATACGTGTAAAAATGATCCCTGATTCGGGTGTATATTTGATCCGGAGAGAGGAGTATCGCCTTCTCAAGCAGATCATTTCTTGGAAGCCCGATAATGTACGTGGTTGTTCCCCGGTCCTGATGAACCGGGAGCTCAGGGGGGACCGTGATCATTCCCATGGGATCACGTTCATGAGGTGAGAACACCACCCTCCCCGCTTCCAGATGAGCGTATGAATACCGATCTGCCCGTGATATGCAGGTAAGATACAGCTTCCCGTCCTTTTCGAAGTACGGAATACGCCGTGCCGGTTCACCTTCCTTCAATTCTGGTGGTTCAAACGCTTGTGAGGTTTTAATAAACGAATATGCCTGGTCAATGATATCCCGCATGGTTTCAAGCGGTAACACCTGCTCAGGATCCAGTTTCTTATTTCGTGCCTGAAGAAGCGAGATGACATCCTCCTTCTTCCTCTTCCTGGATAAGTGAAAGACGGTAATATCCCAATATTCCTGATAGAGATTCCCGTCTTTGTTTGGTTCTAATTTATTGAGATATGCACCTGAATCCTTCACTTCAGATAACGATCTACCACTGGCAATTCGCAGCGCCTGACGTTGTTTCTCGGTAAATTGGGGTGAACATGCTAGCGCTTCGGTCATGCTTCCCCTCGTGCCCGGAGGTTCCTTCTCCATTCGATACGCTCAAGGAACTTCACTTCAGGCTTCTCTTCATCCAAAAGAGCAACGTGCCGCTTCACCGCTTCTGAATCATACCGATCACCGCAATTGATGATCCCTCTGCATACGGCATCCCATCCGGCAGCATCATACCCAGTGCTGCACCGGAAACAGTAAGCAAACCCCTTCGAATGGTTGACTGATACATTTCCCCCTGGTGACGTACTCCCGTGAACCGGATGAACTCCCCTGATCTCATCACCGGCCAGGTATGGATTCTCCGGTAAATTGTCCATCACGGACAACCGGTACCGATCGGTGACTGTCTTTCCGCTTCCTGGTTCACGGGCAATAGTGACGATCTCTGGTATGGTGCTCCTGATTGAATCAGGACTTAAGGTCTGAACCAGGTGCTCAATATCACTCCACTTCGTGCTGAGGATGTGAGCATCCGGCTCAAAGACTGAGTATCTGTTTCCATTGGGGTGAAGACTGCCTGGACCAACACATTGCCCGCCTGTCTTCTCTTCATCTGCTGGATAGAACAGTTCCACCACCGTCTGATAGTTCCCGGTTTTGATTGATACCTTATGTCCTCTGAAATGGTCAGGTATATCCGGACATTCAACAACAGCCCGGTATTTCTGCCGGTCCGGCCATGCTGAATACCTGAATGTTGCCCCAACAAGTTCAGCCCCGCCGGCCTGATGGAACTGCTCCGCATGATCAACATCAATGGAGAGGAGTGATGAACCAGGGGAAGGAAAATATCCATAATTCCCGCCTGCCTGAAGATGATTTATCAGCCTGGAATCATATCTTTTCAGCCCGTTACAAACCTTATTCCAGCCTTTTACCTGCAATCCTTTTTCTCCACGGGGAATCAGAACGAAAAGAAGATCGTCCCGTTGCAGTTGCCAGGGAATACGATCAGGAGAGCAGGAAGGGTAAACGATTGCCTCACCCATGGCTCACACCTCAACAAAATATCGCCAGCCTGCCAGCGAACTTGGTGCTGGTGGTTTTGGGGGGAATGGCAGGTTCATCAGCCTGATACAACGTGACACTTTACAGAAGAGGTTCATCGTCAGATCCCCGCTCCTGCTCTTCGGTCCTTGCAGGTACAGCGGACTCCAGGAATAAGGAGATTTATACGAGGCAATCCGGAAACGGCGCATCTATCTATGTGAAAGTTCTCAGGGTGATCAGAAAAGGAGTCAGTTTTAAATATCCTGTGTACAAAGATCTGGGTAGACATCACGCCTCCGTGCTGTGTCGTCGTTAGTTCTGTATATCGATCTTGCCAGACTGGTACTCCCATACCAGCCGGCTTTTCCCGGTTAAGGGTTGATTGGTTTGTTTTTTTCATTGGAATCAATTTCCATAAGTTCTTGTTAATCCATTCACTGATGATAGCCTGATCGTAGGGATCACATGTTGCCAGGGTGCCGGCATGAATCCGGTACGACTGTGATAATTGCTTCATTCAACGATCCTAACCTTCCCCTCATCGATCAAAACATCAGCCATTGCCCGATGAACCCGGCTGAAATTTTTATAAACCTCGGCTTTGATCATCCTGACCGTAACAGACTTTGCTTCATTCTGTGTGTTGTTCATGCTGCAGTCTCCAGGGGTGCGATCTTTGCTTCTAAAGCCTCGGCAAAAGTCCATGCAAGACTAATTTTCAAGACTTTTGCCTTTTGATGAAGTGGTTCTAGAATATCCACAGAGGTGTGGACCTTCTTGTTACCTTCAGAATCAATAATGAGCCTCATTTTTTCTCTTTTGTAATTGTCCGGTATCGAAACATTGCACCGTGTAACATAGCACAGTTATATCTTCGTGGAATTTCCCATTATGAGACGGCGGCTAGTTATACTGCAATTTTACCGAGCTCTGCCTTCAGCGCACGGGTGAAGAGAGCGGATAGGTTAATCTGATTTCTTTTCGCTTCATCTCGCATGTCTTTCGGAACTGCAACAGTTACCGGGACATATTCCCCATCTGGTCTTTGGTAAATTGTTGGAATACGTATCAACTCCTCCCGTTAGTGTACGATATAAAATCACCGTTTAAGTATATTTATTTTTGGGTGGTTAATACCCCTTATCCCTATAATCGATATTATCCACTATAGCATCACAATTTACCTATCATGGCTGAAAAGAGGGGAAGAGGAGATAGGTTTCCCCCAGGTCAAACTCAAAGGG
>DATMXW010000019.1:0-15710 GCA_035561295.1 Methanospirillum sp.
GTTTGTATGAGAGCTCTTCTGTTATGTCTGACAGAGGGATATACATAAGTCAGGGTAACATCTATGGATAGAACGGCAGGTCATCTTTTGTCTTCTCAGGTACGAGTACTTCATGTCGATGATGAACCCCTGATCTGTGATGTGACCCGTTTATGCCTTGAACGGGATGGCAGATTTAAGGTAGATATTGTGAATACGGCTCAGGAAGCTCTCGATAAGTTGCAGGAGTACTCATATGCCTGCATAATATCTGATTATGAGATGCCTTCCATGAATGGTCTTGAACTGCTCAAGGCTATTAGATCCTTTGATCCTGATATTCCATTCATCCTGTTTAGTGGACGAGGACGTGAGACTGTTGTCATTGATGCAATAAATACAGGTGCTGATTTTTGTATCCAGAAAGGTGGAGATACAAAGTCGCTCTTCGCAGAACTGAACCATAAAGTAGAGTATGCGATAGCCAGGCATGCTTCACGTCTGGCCCTGAAAAGGCGTGATGCAATATTAGAAGCAATAAGTCTCGCTGCAACTCAGTTCATGAGTGGCTCAACTTTTAATGAAGCACTCTATGAATCCATTACTCTCTTAGGTCTGGCCACTGAAGTTGATGTGGTGCTCATGTTCAGGAGAGAAGAGGATCTTAAGGAAGAGAGAGCATGGGTCCGTTCCTCTTCCTGGAGCAGGTCACTGGGTGGAGATATTCTTTCAATTCAGAGTATCAGAAAAGGACTGGATTTTCAATATGAAACTGATATTCTGGCAGGGAGATCAGTATTTGGAAGTTCTTCCGGGTTTGCTGAGACTACGCGCGGGTTTTTGGAAACTCATGGCATCTGTTCTCTGGCAGCCTTTCCAATAGTCGTAAACAGGGAAATCTGGGGGATGATATGGTTCTGTGACTGTATCTCTGAAAGGGTCTGGGCAGAAGCAGAAGTTGATGCATTATCAGCGGCGACGGCAATCATAGGATCAGCTATTCATCAGGAAGAGATGAGATGTGAACTTGTCGCCGGAAAGGAGCAGTATGAATCCATGTATTCACTTATGCGTCACCTTTGTGATACTGTTCCAGATATGCTCTGGGCAAAGGATCAGAATGGTAAATATATTTTTGTGAATCAGGAAGCAGCCAAAAGACTTTTTGGAACGATGGATACTCAGGAGCCTATCAGACAAAACATGCTCTCTTTTTCACCGAATGAGCGAATCCATAGTGAATCCGGAAATACTCAATCAGGACAGGCAGTATTTGGAACTGATGAATCAGTAATTAATGCACGAAAACCTGTCAGGTTTGATGAGATGATGCTTCTTGATGGGAAGCAGGTATTTTTGGATATCAGAAAAGTACCCTTTATTGATCAAAAAGGGGAGATGATAGGAGTAGTTGCGGTGGGCAGAGATGTCTCTGAAGAGAGAGAATCTGAGAAGCAACTACTGTTAGAGAGGAAGAAATATTCTACCATCTTTCATCAGCTTCACATCGGTCTGATTTCATGTGAAATCAATGGGGTTATACATGATATCAACAAACGGGCTGCATCACTGCTTGGCCGCTCTTGTGAAGACTTTCATGGATTGAATATTTATTCATTGGCCGGGGTGCACGATACCGGGATAATACGCGACTTTGCTTTAGTACACGCTACAAAAATGCCAGTTCGCGGTCGTGGAGCATATACTGACAAGAAATCAGTTACCCGGGATCTCCACTATAGTATCCAGCCAGAGACAAATGATCAGGGAAAAGTCTCAGGGATTCTCATATCCATCGATGAGCATTATCAGGAATAAGGAATCTGACTATTCCTGATAACCCCTTCTTTTTTTATCAGGTTCAGAGAAGTGATACGAGATCCCTGAGAACTGCAGCAGGGTCTGATGCCTTAACAACACTCGAAGCAAGAAGAACACCAGAGGTCCCAAGGTCCACAGCAGTTTTAACACATTTCCCTGAGTGAATTCCTGCCCCGGTTAATAGTCGAACATCGGGATTTATCCTTCTTGCCGCTTCTACAGAACCAGTTATGATATCAGGACTCGCTTCAGATACTGATATCGTCCCTCCGATAAGTTCGGGAGGTTCAATCGCGACATAATCAGGTCCGAGTGCAGTAAGAGCGGCAGTTGTTGCAATATTGTTTGAACAGACGCACGAAATCATATGCTCCTGTCTGAGAGCAGTCACATTCTTTTCAATATCTGCGATTGAAAGACGGTACTCTGAGTGGTTAACAAGGGATCCGATTGCTCCTGTTGCCTTGATAGCAATAAGCGGAGTTCTGCCGGTGGATGCTCCCGGAGTGACCGGGTCGATATGCTGGGCGAATACCGGGATATCAAAATGATGTTTCAGGGGGTGGAGATCCATATACATCGGGGCAAGACAGATCTGAACTCCACTCTCATCAGTTATCTCACGTGCTGCCTTTGCTATACGATGTGCCCCGTGTCCTACAGACTCCTGGTAACATTTGAGATTAACAAGAATGATCGGAGATTTTAGCTCTTGAGGTTTCATACTCGATATCTTGTATCTCAAAGGTATTAGTCTTGAGGCATCCCTATCAGACCTCGCTTCCATGTGGCTGATGTAATACCGCCATTGCTGTATGTTCTAATCTGTTCCCGAAACCGGTTGGCATAATCTTCATTCCATTCATCATGGGGCACCGCGATAGCATCACTCCAGGTTTTCACTACATTTCGCACATATGTTGGAGATCGCCACCTGGCATCTATGATAAGATATCTGACTCCCAGCGCTCGAATATCATCAATCAGGCTGATAAGAGATGTTTCCACAGCGTTGAAGATGTGACTGCGCCCGCAGGGATCGCAGATGAGGGGAAAGATCTGCCCGGTTGCATCCATCAGTCCGAATCGCTCTTTGTTATATTCTGATTCAGATGCCAGATCGCCAGGCCGATCTTCAGTAATCATCGCCTCCAGCATACCCTGGACAATAATCGCCACCGGGGTCTCTATCCCTGCCCCAAATGCTGAGTTCATAGTTCTCCACATCTCATGTCCGGCAAGTTCTGGAGAGAGTGTCAGAAAAGAATACCCGGTTAATACTCCAAGGGAGCGATGATTAGTGATATTCAGGCCAGAGTACCCTGATATCGAGAGTCCCCCTCTGAGATCATTGAGTGCCTCTGCGATCCCAATTCCATCAACCAGAAATGAGCGGATACCGGCATTGATAAATTGGGGAAGACAGGAGTACACAAGATCCAGTTCGTGTCTTCGAATGATTCTTGGTAATTTTATGCCAAGGATGCATGATTGAGCTGATGCAGTTTCTCCTAACTTTTTTAATTCTTCAAAATCAGGAGTACCTGGAGCACCCGGGGCCGGGAACCATTCAATAAAAATTTGTTTTGCCCCGTTTTTGATAGCCGCTTCAACCGATATGGTATCGCTGACCAGCGTTACGATATCCATCCGGCTAGCTCTTGGGACCTCACAATCTCCCGCAGTAAGAATATCTGCAATTATTGAGTCACTTCGTTCTATGGTTTGTTTGTGCACATCGGGAGAAGGCTGGTGGGATTTGATCAACTCTTCAGCTGCACACTGCAGAACCTCTCTGCGAATCCCGTTAACCACTGATAATGGGGCAAAAAGGTCGCCAGGATAAGATATCTCAAGACTCCTGATAGAGAAGAGCGTTCCCCCGGTTTTTCTCATCGTAGTTTCTATCTGTTCCTCGCTGAGTGGGCGTGATCTGGCAGGGACCAGGTGTTCTGATGCAATTACTGAGAAGGATACCGGAGTTCCTTTTTTGGGCTCTGCTCTTCCTTCTACAGTCACAATACCCCCTGGAGATATGGTGAGAATAAGATCCAGAGATATCATTCCAAACAGGTGATCATCGATATGCTGGATGAGGTTTTCAAAGGCCCGTGCAGACCGTCTTCTACTGGTCAGAAAGATCTTATCATCGGTTCTGCAGATAATATCAGCATCCATAACCAGTGTTCGGTCCCGGTAATGCGGTTCCTGGCGAAGAACAAATCCCTGTTCGCCATATGGACCGATGCATACCATTCCATCACCGGGCTCCGGGTATATCTCTTTCTCCATCTCTACTGAAATCAGACCTGATATATCTGAGCCGATAACCTCCCCAATATAAATCCCTCTTCTCCCAGACTGATCCCTTCCCATGACAGATTCAGGGTTCTGTCCGCAAAGATATCCTGTGGTAAATCCGCGAGAAAACGCAAGGGTGAGATTGATCTCATCTTCCAGGGTCTTTTTAAAGGGTTTGTTGCAGGCGCTATCTAATGCATGTCGATAGATTGAGGTGACCGTTGACCCGTATTCTGGTGACCGCATCCGGCCCTCAATCTTCAGAGCAGCAACGGGAAGGGAAATAATCCGGTTGATCTCAGGATAGACCCACAGGTCACGGGTTGAAAGAAGATACTCATCATTAAGTGGAATCTGATCAGGATTATCCAGGCGCCCAAATTCATCCGAATCACCATTAAGCAGTTTATAGGGTTTTCTGCACGGCTGAGCACACATCCCTCTGTTCCCACTCCGTCCCCCGATCACCGCGGAGAGGAGGCATTGACCTGAATATGCATAGCAAAGTGCACCATGTGCAAATATCTCAGTTTCACAACCCCGGAGGGTCATTACCTCTCCAATCTCTCTGACTTCATCAAAGGGAAGTTCTCTGGCGAGGACAATTCGTGTGCAGCCATGGGTGACTGCATACTCAGCCCCCTCCCTGTTATGGATAGCCATCTGAGTTGAAGCATGAAGAGCAGGCGATAGCAGGATAGAATCGTAGAGTATTCTGGCAAGCGAAAGCAGACCGGCATCCTGCACGAGGATTGCATCTACTCCGATTGAACAGAGAAAAACCAAATATCTGATGACATCAGGAAGTTCGTCATCATGAACCAGAGTATTGACGGTGACATATACTTTCACTCGCCTAAGATGTGCGTACGCAACAGCTTCTTCGAGGGCTTTATCATCAAAATTTGTGGCAAAATGGCGGGCCCCAAATCTATAGCCACCGAGATAGACTGCATCAGCTCCGGCAGCGATAACTGCCCGGAGTGTGTCTGGAGATCCGGCCGGAGCGAGAAGTTCGGGGCAGGTATACATGCCTCAGCATATGTCCTGATCCTGCATAACTCCCCCTATAGATTATTTGTTCTTATGATTTCCAGGGTTGATATTTATCCTGTTCTAGCAGTGCATCCATGACCACAAGCGCTGCCATCGCCTCTGCTACCGGAACAATTCGCAGGGCAATACAAGGGTCATGCCTGCCTCCCACAATAATCGTTTGTTGCGTTCCATTTACGTCGATGGTCTGTTGTTCTTTTCTGACTGAAGGTGTTGGCTTTACGGCAATTTTGATGATAATCTCCTGCCCGGTTGAGATTCCACCAAGAATTCCTCCTGCATTATTTGAGATATACCCGTCAGGTGTCATCTCATCATTGTGTTCTGATCCCCTCATCCGCGCGGCAGAAAACCCGGATCCTATCTCAACTCCTTTTACTCCGCCAATTCCCATAAGGGCACCTGCGAGAAGGCCATCCAGTTTCCCAAAGACCGGATCTCCGATTCCAGGGGGACATCCGGCAATAGTGATTGAGATAATCCCTCCAACAGAATCTCCCCGTTCTCGTGCAGAACGTATCTCATCTGCAAACCCATCTACATTTGTTGTACCCGCGATCTCAATTATTGAAGCGGAAATAGTGATTCCGCGAGTCTTAAGGCAGATTAGGGCAACACCACCGGCTGCAACCCGTGCTGCAGTCTCACGACCTGAACTGCGACCTCCCCCCCGGTGATCACGCACTCCATATTTTTCATAATATGATCGATCCGCATGTCCTGGCCTGAAGAGATCACGAAGATGTTCATAATCGGCTGAATGTGCACTCAGGCTCCGAATCATTAGAGCTATTGGGGTACCCAGAGTTTTCCCTTCAAACACTCCTGATAAAAATTCTACCGTATCAGATTCATTTCTGGGTGTAACCAGATCCGAGGTTCCGGGTCGTCTCCGGTCAAGAAATGGTTGAATATCTGCAGGAGACAGGGGAATATGTGGGGGACACCCATCGATGACTGCCCCAATGGCAGCTCCATGACTTTCTCCAAAGGTAGTTACCCGAAAGGATCTTCCTTGAGTATTCAAAATAACCACTCCCTGATGGTATCAGCCTGGACATCGATGCCGGTCAATACTCTGAATTGTTCGACCAGTTGATGAATAAACATCTCAGTTCCCGGAATAACACTACATCCCTTATCAAGTGCGGCCCGAAGTAAGGGTGTTTCAGCAGGTGTATACACCAGATCAAAGATATGCATGTGTGATTTGAGTGATGAGGTAGGAATTGGAATCGTCGCGTTTTCAAGGTGGGTCTTTCCCATCCCCACTGACGTTGCATTTATTACAAGATCTGCATCTAGTTCAGGAAAGAGACTAAGCGGGCCGGACTCAGCTCCAAACCTCCGTGCTAGATCCACGGCACGATCAACTGTCCTGTTCAGGACGATGGGATAAAAGCCTCGCATCGAAACTGCATAGACTGCTGAAGCAGCAGCTCCACCTGCACCAAGTATGACTGCAGTCTCTCCTTCAATCCCTTCGAGTGGTCGGTAGATGCCTTTCCAGTCAGTATTAAAACCGAATCGTTTACCGTCCTGGAGGAGGACCGTATTTACTGCACCAATCACCTGTGCATCATGGCGGACATCATCAAGAAGAGGTATGATGGTCTCCTTATGAGGAATTGTGACGCTCAAGCCCCGAACCCCGGCTTTCTCTGCAAGGGAGATGAATTGAGCCGGATGAGGACATTCAAACCAGGTATATCGTGCCGGAATTTCTAGAACTTCGAAGAGGCGATTCCATAATGGTGGTGAGAGGCTGTGCATACTGGGGTTGCCAAGAATACCATATAACCGCATATTACTATCATTGAGCGTCTCCTCAAGTGGGGTGAGTGCCGCAACGGGGATTGGATTTTTTTTTATCCACGTTATCAATGTACGGCGGTTTTCGCTCTGAATTGATCGCACAGCATCTGGTTTTATCAGGTTTTTTAGTTCCTGTGCTGCTTCAGCGGGCCTTTTACCGGTAGTATCAAGGACAAAATCGGCAGCTGATCTGTAATTGGGCATCCGATCGGCGAGTACATCATGAATCTCTTCAGCGAGAGGTCTTCCAGTCAATGAAGGACGTGTTGTACCTGATATCCGTCGTGCAATTACTTTCTCATCAGAGGTCAGGAGAATAATGATACTCTTCCGTCGAAGTGCTCTGATATTATCGGTCCTGATTACCGCTCCACCTCCAGTACTGAGTACTAGCGGGGATTGTGAAACCTTGTTGAGAATACCAGATTCAATCTCTCTAAATTTGTCTTCACCTTCATCAGCAAAGATTTGAGATATTGTTCTTCCTTCTTTCTCTTCAATCAGGGAGTCAAGATCGATATGCTGAAGATTGAGAAGTTGTGCAAGTTCTCTGCCAATACTGGATTTTCCAGTACCCCGGTATCCAATTAACACGATTCTGCGATCTTCCATACTTCTTTGAACACCTCCCAGAACTCTGGATAAGACTTGGTGACACATCCAGCATCTAGTATTGTCACTCCTCCAATTACAGTTCCCAGTATTGCAAAACTCATGGCTGTGCGATGATCACGCTTTGGCTGAATGATTCCTCCGTGAAGAGGAGCGGGATATATTTGTATTTCATCATATGATGACTCTGCTCTGCCACCCAGTTGATTCAGTCCGTCAACAATAGCAGATATTCGATCACTTTCTTTCTCCCTGAGATGGTGGATTCCCATAATGCGAGACGGAGTTATTGCAATGGCTGCTACCATTGCCAACGTCTGAACTACATCTGGACAATCTGACATATCCACTTTTATCCCCTGAATTGGGCCATTCCTTGAGATAGTAACGGAAGATGTACCCACATTGCAGGATCTTGATAGGTCAGATATCTCCCACCTGATGGTACATCCCATCTGGGCAAGTATTTCCAGAAATCGCCTGTCACCCTGCATAGATTCGGGATTGAGTCCATCAATGGTAATAGTTCCCCCGGTCACTGCAGCAAGAGCAAACCAGTACGAGGCTGATGAATAATCCCCTTCGACGATATATTCAGAAGGATGGTACCTGGAATGTGCACTCATGTGGTACCGCCCTGGTTTGGGATTTTCAGTTTTTACTCCAAATAGTTCCATTATCTCTGTTGTTATTCTGATATAAGGCTCAGAAACAATCTGACCGGTGAGCTGTATCTGAACAGCAGACTGAGCATACGGTGATGCGATCAGAAGTGATGAGATGAACTGACTTGAAACACTCCCATCGATGGAGATCAATCCTCCCGGAAGACTCCCTGATATGAGGAGTGGCGGGCATCCCTTCATTCCAGTATATGAAATATCAGCCCCGGCCTGATTCAATGCATCTACCAGTGGGCCTATGGGGCGCTCCTGCATACGGTCACTCCCGGTTAGCAGAACGGGTCCATCTGCCAGAAGACAGACAGCGGTCAGAAGCCGCATAGTAGTCCCCGAATCTCCGATGTTGATAGGACACCCAGGTTCGTGAAGTCTTCCCCCGGTTCCATATACGGTTATGAGATCCTGCTGCCAGACTATCTTCACCCCAAGTTGTGCGAGTGCACGGGCTGTTATTCGGGTATCATCAGCATCAAGCTGTCCGGTTATATGGGATATTCCATCGGCAAGTGCGGCAATTATGAGCGCACGATGGGTATAGCTTTTTGAAGGAGGTGCCCGAATACGCGTAGTTATCGGTCCACATCTCCCGATAGTCATCTCCATCAGGTCAGCTCCAGCCGTGAATAACACCCCAGATATTTAAATCTGGTAAGTCTGCTCAGTTCTTCTATTGCTTCTCTCCATCCTCCTTCACAGTTCAAATCGAGAAAGAAGACGTACCTTCCCATTGAACGCTTAGATGGACGTGATTCAATACGGGTCAGATTAACTGCATTCTGTTTGAACGGGGTGAGCAGATCATAGAGGAGCCCAGCGCGGTCCTCATCAGGATCAATGAGCAGACTGCACTTCTCATATCCCGTATTCTCCATAATCCCTATCCCTGGATCACGTTCAATTTTTATAAAGCGGGTAATATTGACCTCATTGTTCTCGATATTTTTTTGAATCACTGGTATCATATGGCGGGTTGCAAGAGACTCAGAAATAATGGCACCCGATCCCGGGTTTGATTTTTGGGATAGTGCACTCGTTGCATTACTCTCTGTGTGAATCACAGGCAGATTGAGATCCTCAATAACACGGCTACACTGTTCATGACTTTGAGGATGTGCATAGATATGGGTAATCTCATCCTGCGGTACCGCTGACGCTAGGCAGTGATGGACTGGTAAAAATGCCTCCAGAGTAATAATGACAGGGGATACCATAAGGCAGTCCAGAGTCGCGGTGACCCCTCCGGCTTCACTATTTTCTAAAGGGACCAGACCTGGCACACCTGTCCTGATAACCTCGGAGAATACTTTACCAATTGTCGGAAGAAGAACAACCTCACCGTTTTTCATTCTGACTGCCAGATCATGAGAGAAGGTTCCCTCCGGACCTAATGTGATAAGACTCAAGATCTCACCATTGATGCTATCAGTTGATCAGTCTCGTTGAGAGATCTGGTGCAGTATTCACCAAACCACGCTCTATCAGTCATAAACTGTTCCACAAATCCTTGAATATCCCCTGAGCTTATCATAAGGGCCAGGGATTCAGCTGCATTACAACAAGTATGCAGTACCGATGGAACTGAGGGATTGGTACAGAGGATATCAGCATAGAGCATGGGATCCTGTGCAAGTAGTCGCCCGGCAATCGAGGTCTCAATACGATACACCGGACTCATAAAGGGCTCAGCCTCTTCAGGTGTTATTCCAAGTCTTCTGATGGTATCAGCCATAACCAGTGCTTTGAAATGAGTCAGCCCCTGAACAATTGCCATCATCCGATCATGATGTTCAGGAGTGGTGATAGTGACTCTCGCACCCTGCGATTCAAAGATCGATCTGAAAAGGTGTAGCGTTTTTTCTGAACATCGTGCCGGAGTTGCGACTATTGTCTGTCCCTGTAGCGTACCTGCGGTTGGACCAAACATGGGGTGAAGACCTAAAACCTCTGCATCTGACGTCATCATTGCCTGTACCGGTGCAGCTTTTATTGAGGTCAGATCACAGAGAATCTGTTTCTCATCCATTAAAGGGGAGATCTGATCAATAATTCTGACCGTCTCATGGATTGGAACTGATATGATGAGAATATCTGATTTTTTTGCCAGATCCTCTGCAGTTCTGGAAGTGGTTCTTCCTGAGATCTCAACCGTATGGCCAGCCTCTGTGAAAACCCGGGCAAACAGGGTACCCATTTTTCCGGTTCCACCAATGATCCCGACCTGCATCCAATATCACTTCTCCAGAATTGTCTCTTTCACCGCCATGCCAAAATGGCGGCCACCAGATTCTATCGCTCCAAGGACGATATCGCCTGGCTTGAGAACTGCAACAGATATTGCTCCTCCATCAGGTTTTGCAAGTCTGATTGTCTCAGCATTCTGAAGGATTATGCTCACAGGTGCACCTTTGAACTCTGCTTCGACAAGGAGAAGAGGGCGGAGTTCTATCTTAACTCTCCCGACTGTTGCCTCTCTGCAGGAACCTTTCGCACCACTGACCATAACTCGGTTGCCTGCTTTGAGATCAGCGAGGTAGGCGGTTTTCCCATCAGATAATTTCAGATAGGCATGGACAGCCCCGGCATTGACCCTAAATGGACGTGGAGCAACATAAGGATTCTCAAGAGTTTCCGCATGAACCAAAAAGAACCCTGAAGAAGTATTGCCTACGAGCATCCCCTCTCCATCAATCATAAGAGAACAGGTGTCAACACAGACCCGATCCCCGATTCCTGCTGGAGTAATTGAGGTAATAGTGAGAGGGATGAGATCCTGGTGACATCCATGTCGTTTTATCAGATTCACTATATCCCTGATAACTTCAGGGTCCTGAGTTTTTACCAGTACTCCGGCAACTCCTTTTTCAAGAATCCCAAGTGCTAATTCAGTCTCGTGTACATTAGTGACAACTCCGATCACTGAGTCTGCAACTGCAACCAGATTTTCAAGAGGTATGACCGTCCAGTCAGGAGTATGGACGATTACAGGGCATCTTTTTGCGATCTGCATCGCCTCATCCTGATCTTCAGTACTTCGGATAGTGATCTCGATAATATCGGTCCCTGGAATGAGGTCGCCATCAGGAGCGATGACCGTAATTCTGCCGAGTTCACGTACCGGGCCTGCAGCATCAGTTACTATCCCATCTGCTCCAGACTCAAGTGCAGCAATGGCAATTTCCTTGTTCCAGGGCCTGACATCAACGAGAACCTGCTTCATATCAGGCTCTCCGGGGCGGCTTTGTCATGGACGACCCGGCATACCTTGTTTACAAATGCTGCAGTATCGGTCCGCTGAAAGGCATTTCTTCCCATACAAACTCCAGAACATGCCGCTCCATGTGAGGCGTCATGAATGATCTGAAGCGTCTCAAGATCTCCTGCTTTTTCTCCTCCTGCGATAAGAACCGGAATTGAGCTTGCAGCTACAATCTTTTTGAACGATTCAATATCACCGGTATAATTGGTCTTGACCATGTCTGCACCGAGTTCTTCTGCAACTCTGACTGCATGTCCGACATGGCGTGGATCTGTCGGGTTAATTCCGGGACCCCGTGGATAGATCATTGCAAGTAGGGGAACACCCCACCGGTTACAGTCTCTGACAACCATACCTGCTGACTCCATCATTTTTGACTCCTGGGCGGCTCCAAGGTTTATGTGGATTGAGACAGCGTCAGCGCCAAGAGAAATTGCTTCTTCTACGGTACAGGTGAGAACTTTATCATTCGGATCCGGATTCATGCTGGTTCCGGCAGAGAGGTGAATAATGAGTCCGATATCCCTCCCTTTTCTCCGGTGTCCGGTTCTTACCAGACCCTTATGAAGGATGATTGCACTTGCTCCTCCATCTGATACTGCAGCTATGGTCTCGCTCATACAGAGCAGTCCGTCAATCTGACCGAGGGTCATCCCATGATCCATCGGAATTATAACCGCTTTTCCCGTGTTACGGTCCATAATTCGTTCCATGCGGATCTGTTTTCCAATCATATTCAGATACCTTTCAGGATCTCAAGTGCTTCATTGGCGCTTTTTCCTTCATGGACAATCAGTGCACATGCACGTACAAAATTTGCTGGATCGTGATGCTGAAATGCATTCCTCCCAATGGATATGCCTGCTGCTCCTCCTTCCATGGCTCCTTCGATGAGTTCAAGAGTAGTCTTATCATCTGTCTTTGAGCCTCCGGCAACGACAACAGGAACCGGGCATCCCCTGGTAACTTCTCTGAATGAGTCAGGATCTCCAGTATAGTTTGTCTTTACAATATCAACGCCAAGTTCAGCAGCAACCCTGGCAGCAAGTCTTACATGCTCTACCGCATGCTCATTTTTTATATTTCTGCCACGGGGGTACATCATTGCCAGAAGTGGCATTCCCCATTCCATGCATTCGATAGAGACTCGCCCAAGATCAGCAAGCATCTGGGCTTCAGAGTCTGCACCAATATTTACATGAATCGATACAGCATCTGCTCCCATTTTTAATGCATTCACAACCGAATTGACAAGTACTTTCTCATTAGGGTCAGGACCAATGGCGGTTGAAGCAGAGAGATGCATAATGAGGCCAATGTCATGCCCTCGCTGCCGATGTCCGTATAAGGAAAGACCGATATGACCAAGTACCGCATTGGCTCCACCTTCAGCAATCGCATTTACGGCATCTGGAAACTCAATGAGACCTTCAATCGGTCCCAAAGAGACGCCATGGTCCATAGGTACAATGATCGTCTTTCTCGTATTGCGGTTCATGATACGCTCAAGTCTGATATCTTTTCCTCTCATGATAGATCACTTCTGGTCTGGTACAAGTGATCAACTTAGTACCAGCGAAAATAACTAAAAAAGTAAAAACCGCAAAAAAGCGGCAATACAGATGCGCTGTTTCCAGAGGTCAAAAGATTGTTGCACCCTGGTATTACGCAATTTTGACATGATACAGAAGAGCAATCAGAGGCATTGCTGAACCTTGCCAGCAAGGGTAGTTCATCTCCCCGGTTGCTCTTCATTATCAGAAGATCACACGAGAGAGTATTTAAACATGTGGGTGATCGTGCCATGATATAGCGTGTCACGGCAGTCCAAATAATCAAAACAAAGAAACACGCATACCCGGGTGGGAAAAAAAGAGAAAGATCGCTTTTATCGCTTGACTTTTTTGATCTTGATGACATCGCCCATCGTGGTGGTCATCCTTGACTGATGATAATCCAGCGGATCAGACTGGCTGGTCTCGATAAGCTTGATACTCAACTCTTTCTCGAGCTTCTTTCTCACATCTTCTTCTGGAATCAGTTCCCCTTTCTCGATCTTTTTGATAAGTAATTCCTTCTCCATCATAGATAGAGCAAGATCTTTCTGGGAAAGGCCAAGTTTAAGTCTGGCATTGCGGATCCTGTCAGCATAGTCTTCAACCAGATCGCCACCCAGCTGATCGAAGAGATCCCGGGCGCGACGTGCTGGTGCCGCCTGTGACTGGGATTGGGCGTAACCGGGAGCTCTTCCGGCAGGGGCAGCAGGTGATCTGGCAGAACTCTGAACCTCTGTCCCGTACCGGGCACAGGAACTGCAGACTGAGAGTTCGGCACCTTCTATCCGAACCGGTTTTAAAGGGCCTTTACTATCTGCCCCACACATTTCACACTGCATTTTTCGCAATCATCATATAGTCATTTCCCCCTATATACCTAATTATCGGATGTCAGAGACAGCCCGCCAACCGGATAACCCGAAAACGCCTGAGGAACTGTACCGGTACCTTGTTGAGCGCGTGGCAGGGATGGAGTCGCAGAACCAGGAGTTAAAGGAGCAGATTCGGCAACTCGAGTCTGACAAGCGATATATCGAGACGCAAAAGATCCGGTATGAACGTGAAGTCAGAAAACTAAAAAGCGAAATTGAGCACCTGAAAACTCCCCCCCTTATCGTGGGAACAATTACCGATATCATAGATACCGGAAGGGTCGTTGTCAGGTCAAGCGCAGGTCCGCGCTTTCTGGTACGGGTATCGCAATCTGTTGACACAGAGCAGATTAAAGCAGGTGTCAGGTGTACGCTTAATCAGCAGTCTTTAGCAATTGTTGAACTGCTTCCCAGTACCTACGATTCTCAGGTATATGGAATGGAAGTTGTTGATATGCCTGGAGAAACCTATGAAGATATCGGTGGACTTGAAAAACAGATAACAGAGATTAGGGAAGCGGTTGAGCTCCCGATGACCCGTCCTGATCTCTTTGAAAAAATAGGTATTACCCCACCAAAAGCAGTCCTCCTGTATGGTCCTCCCGGAACCGGAAAGACCCTTCTCGCAAAGGCTGTTGCCCATGAGACCAATGCCTGTTTCCTGCATACCGTCGGATCAGAACTGGTACAGAAATATATTGGAGAAGGAGCACGCCTGGTGCGTGAACTTTTCGATCTCGCGAAAGAAAAAGCCCCATCAATTATCTTCATCGATGAGATAGATGCTATCGGTGCGTCCCGAAGTGAGGCAATGACATCTGGTGACCGGGAAGTTCAGAGGACACTAATGCAACTTCTTGCTGCTATGGACGGGTTTCAGCCCAGAGGGGATGTCAAGATCATAGGTGCCACAAATAGGATTGATATTCTTGATGCTGCGCTGCTAAGGCCAGGGAGATTTGACCGGATCATTGAGATCCCTCTGCCGGATACAGATGGTCGGTTTGCGATTCTTCAGGTTCATTCCCGGGGTATGAATCTTGATTCAGATGTTGATATGATGCAGATAGCAGGCCTTACCGAAGGACGAAATGGAGCTGATCTTAATGCAATCTGTATGGAGGCCGGTATGTTTGCTATCAGGCAGGAACATACTAAAGTCTCCCATAATGACTTTTTGATGGCTCTCAATAAATTCAGGTATGACTTTGAAAGAGAATCACGTTTAGTGTCCACCAGTGTGATGTTTGCATAATTCCTAACCATTTTTAAGCACTCATATCAGTATGGAAAACAATCTTTTAGCTGATATTATGATACGATCCTTTTCTGCTGCACTGTGTATCTGTTTTGTGATACTATGTATCATCACATCTGCTGTAGCATCTGATCCCGACACGCTACTATCCGGGAATATAGTTCCAGGTAATGAAAACAGTACTCTATTCAATAGATCAGATCAACTCCCGGAATCGTCAATAGCGCACCTTGCGTCAGTTCAGCCTGACTCATACTTTGATATCAGGTTTGTCTCTCCTGAAATCCTTGACAGGATCAGATCTAACCAGGGTTCTGAAGATACCGTACTTAAGACAGAACCAGGGATGGTTATCGGGTTAGTGTCGGGAGAAATACTGTACATTCGAGCTGATCTGAACGATACAATAATCCCCATGCGAGAGAAGAAAATTACTAAAGACGATATTTCTTATCACCTTATTGATATCGTATTTGGTACTGATAATGCAAAAACGAAAAC
>DATMXW010000020.1:0-29703 GCA_035561295.1 Methanospirillum sp.
TCACGAAGTATTCTAATAGTATTATTTTGAAATTGAAACAGATCACTTCTCTCCATAGATAATATGACAAATATTCAATCAAAGCATGAAGGGGGATTCTTTTGCACCTATGCTGGTGACATCCTCCTCCCGCTCCTTCAGACCCTGGAGCATGAACTCTCCGGGGTTGTCTTATCAGAAGGCATTGAACCCATTCATCAATCCCGAGTCGCCACCCGGAGAATTCGCGCCGCTCTTCCCATCTTCTCTCTCTGTTTTCCTAAGAAAAAGGTCAGACGATGGCAGCGGGAGATCAAGAACCTAACCAGTGCACTTGGTGAAGCCAGAGATCTTGATGTCCAGATTGAATTTGTCAGATCTTATATCCTGGAGCGGAAAAGTTCTTCATCAAATCATCCACTCTTCAGTAGTCCTGCTGAATATTCACCATCACCCGTTTCTTATGAAATTCACCTTACTCCTCATTCCCCTCCGGATTCAGGTCATCTCTCTATCAGACGTCGCATAGTTCAGGCTCTGACTCATCTGGTCAGAGTTAATTCTGAATCGCAATCCTCTAATCATATTCTTGTGGAACCTGCAATGAACAGTCAGGTGGGTCTCGAGTGTCTTCTCCTTCGTCTTCAACAGAGACGGAAACAGATACAGGATCATGTAACTGACACTGCCGATGCGATTCATGAGAGTCAGGTAATCCACGCAATGAGGGACTGCATCCATACCTGTCAACTTCAAGCCAAAATTTCCCCTGTTTCTGATCTGCGGTCCCTTGCATATGAACAGGCGTACATACATATCATCGGAAAGATAGCAGATCTAACATGGTACGAGCCGTATCTTGAGGATTCATCAGCTCAATCACAGCATCACCAGATGAGGATAGCAGCGAAAAAACTCCGTTACACTCTTGAAACTTTTTCTGGATTATTCAACGATAATCTCAAAAAGGAGATCAATGGAATTAAGAAGCTACAGGAGATTCTTGGTGATATTCATGATTGTGATGTATGGATTGAGTATCTTCCTGGTTTTTTAGAAGAAGAAAAATCTCTAGCGCTGGAGTATACTGGTAACTTACGATTATATGATCTGGTGTCCCCTGGAATTGTCATGCTTATTGAGGATCGAAAGGTCACTCGGACAAATCTTTTTAAAAAACTGAAAAAGACCTGGAATGAATACCAGGAGAACCTGTTTTTTGAAGCAATATCTTCCAAAGTATCTCTCAGGGTGAGTCAGAAGGGGGATCTGGATGACGAGACTTCCCTTAATACTGATCTGAAGATTGCATGTATCAGCGATATACATGCAAATCTTCCTGCTCTTGATGCAGTCATTGCCGATGCTGAATCAAGGGGAGTCAGCGTATTTTTCAATGCAGGAGATTCAATCGGATATGGAAATTTCCCTGATGAGACGGTAGAGCTTCTGAGATCCAGAGGAATATCTTCAGTGATCGGCAATTATGATCTTCAGGTTCTGGATAAAGTGTGGAAGACAAAAAAGGTTCGATCAAAAAAGAAACGAATTATCATGCAATGGACATATAATTCGCTCTCTCAACGGAATCGAAAATATCTCTCTTCTCTCCCAAAAGAAATCAGACTCCGGATACATAATCAAACAGTCCTTATAACTCACGGCAGTCCGGATTCTATGACTGAATACCTTACTGAACATACCCCCGACTGCAGGTATAATGAGATTGCAAAGGCAGAGAGGTCAGACATTATCATTTCCGGGCATTCTCATCTCTTTTCAGTGAGTGAGCATAAAGATACCCTGTTTGTGAATTGTGGCAGCGTGGGAAGACCTGATGATGGAGATCCCCGGGCCTGTTATGCACTAATATCATTTAATCCAGTAAGCGTCTTACAGATCCGGGTCCCCTATGATATCAATTATCTGAAAACATTCTTATCCTGATAGATTGATCACTATGCATCGCGGTAAGAAATGGGATTCTCATCATGGATTTACGTAAGCACCTGATAGCTCGATTATATCAAACCTTCATAAAAATTAGCCGGTTTCCTGAAGTGTTACATCAAAGAATTGGGCGTATTGTTGGAACTGACTCCAATGGCAAACCTCTGATACAGATACCTGACTTTCTGTTATTAATCCTTCTATTTTGTATCCTATTCCAGGGTTCATGTGTATCCGCTTTACCGGTGGTGCAGGCTCCACTTATATCAGGGGATGATAATGCCCTCATCGGTGGACGCCCGATAGTTCAACCTCTCTTCACCCGCATCACCCCGTCCCCATCACCTCCAGGTGCCTCATCTGGACAGCTCTCTCTTGTACAGCGCCCAATCAGCGGGAATCGGCGATGCACCACTTGTGAGACCGCTGGTTCGAATAAGTCTGCGGGTCAACCAGACCTGGCACGGATATCCGCTGATGAGGAACTGCGAAATATTGCATATATCAATGCAAATATCAGTAGGGAGGGGGGGGACTGGGTTGCCGGACATACCTCTGTCTCTAATCTCACCCCTGATGCATTTGATCGCCTTTTGGGGGCTGTACCTCCTACCGGAGTGATGACAGCATTGTCTCTACCTCTCCCGGAGATCTCTGCAGAGGCACTACCGTCTTCCTTCTCCTGGAAGTCAAACGGGGGAGATTATACTACGCCGATCCGGGATCAGGCGAGATGTGGATCCTGCTGGGCTTTTGCCGGTACTGCAGTCTTTGAATCGTTCTGGGAACGACTCAGTCAGAATCCAAATCTTAATCCAGATTTTTCTGAGCAGTACCTGGTGAGTTGTAATCGCGATGGAGATGATTGCGGTGGAGGATGGAATCCTCTCAGTTATTTTATTAGTAGAACTGGAGCATCTGGAGGGATCGGAACGGTTCTTGAATCAGCATATCCGTACACTGCGTCAGATACCTCTTGTAAAGACCTGAGTGCATACACTCGCTACAAGGCTCCTGCCGGAACCGCGTGGTATACGGTGGATGGATATACTATCCCATCAGATACTCAGATTAAGACTGCTGTCTATACCTATGGTCCGCTCTGGGTTTCCCTTGGGGTAACGAATGACTTTAGCTATTATGATAGTGGTGTCTACTCGTACTCTGGGAGCGTCTCGATTAACCATGCGGTAGCTCTTGTCGGATGGGGCACTCAGTCTGATGGGCGTACCTACTGGATTTGTAAGAATTCATGGGGCACCGGGTGGGGAGAGGATGGCTGGTTTAACATTTTATCTGGTTCGAACCTTATCGGATATGCTGCTGCATATATGACAAATCCGGATCTTCCTGCCCCTATCGTCTCTTCGATAACTCCTTCAGATGGGAAGACGGGATCACTGGTTCAGATCACAAACCTGGCCGGATCAAACTTTGTGCCTGATGCACGGGTGAACCTGACAAAAACCGGGTATGCCAATGTGACCCTGACCAATGTTCAGCTTGTATCACCTACGCAGATTACCGGAAGTATGAATCTTGCAGGAAAAGCTCCCGGTACCTGGAATGTCGTTGTGATTAACCCTGATGGGAAGATTGGGAGGCTGGCAAATGGATTTACCGTACTTCCCAACATCACTGCCCGGTTCTTTGGAGTTCCTGGCACTTCGGTCTTTCCATATACGGTGCAGTTTTATGATGTTTCAGAGGGAAACCCGGTCTCCTGGTCATGGACTTTTGGAGACGGAGGTGAGAACACAACCCGAAATCCATCACATACGTACAACCAGGCTGGGACGTATACCGTGCAGCTGACCGTCAGCGATGGATATGGCAGCAGTTCAATGTCAACAGACAGGCCCCGGGATCAGGAAAAGATATGAGATATTGGAACATTTCATTTGGGTGATCAATCATTATAGGCCCTATCTGGTGGAGATAGGGCGATTCATTCAATAATGCCCCCATACAATAGTACCTGAATGAATCAATATCCAACTTTTTTTACGACGTTGATCCTGATCGGGCTCCTGAGTCTGGGTCTGGTATCTGCAGAGACGAATCAAAGTTTTTTACCAGAAGGAAATCCTCATACCCCGGCCTTCCTGAATAATGGAACTCAGATCCCGGTAGGGATTCTTGTAATGAAGAGTGGATTTGTATCAGATATCGGAACTGAATACTTACGGGCTTTTGATATGGTACAACAGGCTAACCCGGAATCGCGTATTCGGCCCGTGATCATAGATGCAGGTAGTAATGCCTCAATTGCCTCCTCAGCATGGATGAATATGAAGAATACAACTCCTTATCTTCCAATTGTTGTGACGGTTGCCAGTTGGACAACCAATGTGGTGTATCCGGATACAGCAGACACAGAGATAATCCAGTTGGCCCTGGGAAGTGCTGTGGTCAATCGCAGTCGATTATCTGATAACCTGGTTCGGTTTACTCCTGGGGTGGAGCAGGAATCTCCCATATTGGCCTCATACCTTTCTCAATATTCGCGGATAGTAGTTATTGGTGGAGATAATGACTTAACTAACGGATATTTCTCGGCCTTTGATACACTCCTTCCTGGAAAGATTCAGTTGCATGCGTACTATAATCCCAACGACATTGACTCAACTCTGAATATCACAGAGATTATTCAAAAAGATCCTGATGTCATAGTTCTATTGAGTGCATCTGAGGGGGGAAGGGTCGCTGAACTACTTAGGGATGCGGGAATCACAGCCCAACTTGTTGGTACCCGGGTGATTGAGCGAAATTCTCTTGCCGAAACGAATGCAACAGAGGGGCTCATTTTTACCACTCCTGCATTAAACATGTCTCATCCGTTTTTCCAACGATATTTTGATATGTATGGGGAAGATGCAACGTTTTATGGAGCTGAAGGGTTTGATGCTCTGACAAATCTCTACTCGGTAGGATCAGCCTGTAAAAAATCTTCTGATTGCATATATAGCGGGTTTAAAGATAAAACCTATACTGGTGCCTTGGGCACCGTAAGGTTTGATGAAAAGGGGGTTGCTACATACCCGATTACCTTAAAGATTGTCCACGACGGGATATTTGAGGATTATTCTGGAAATTTCAGTGTCATTTCTTGACCGTATTAATTACTGAACTCAATACCATGTTTTTCTTTCCAAAGCCATTCATAGCCAAGGATTGCCGGAATGAATAATGGTTGATACTTGATGCGGATCCGGGTCTTTTTAATTTTCTTCTTTGGTTCTGGTTTTCCATGTGCTTTCTGGTGGCAGATATAGCAAAGAACTCTCAGGTTGCCATACGTTGAATCCCCCCCTTGCGAGAGGGGAATGATATGATGCACAGAAAGGTCTGTTCCATCTCCACATATCTGGCACCGTTTCTCATCACGTTCCAGAACATATCGACGAATTTTATTCCAATACTGAGGTCTCACTCCCCGCATGGATGCATGTTCAGATTCAATCCATTTATAAAATTTCTCCATGCACAGTTCAGAACAATAGGATTGCCCAACATCAATCGGATCGCCACACCACAGGCAGGGGTGGCGCTTCGTTTGTTCACATTGGCGTACCTGTTCCATAAATGTATATGGATCTGTAAGTATATATTTAGTTTTCTATGTAATGATTTGGTATGATTTCTCTATAGTTCTCTGTCAATTATCATCTATCCGGAAACACTTCGATAAGGCATATACTGGATGAAAAAGAAGGTTAGATCCTATGGCAGAACTTCCGGGTACCTCAGAGTTTTTATCACCTAATTTCCAGTCATATACTATCCCCTCTACCGTGAAATATGGGTTTGAAAACGATATTATCTCTGATATCAGGGAATCAGCAATTCACACGATTCCACCATTATTAAACAGATTTCCTTAAGCATCATTTGCCTATGATCAGCTCATAGAAGATCCAACGCTCACCGCACTATGGAATATGGCTCGTTATATCACTACCGAAAAACTCGGAATGAATGATCATGGAAAAACTCATGCCCTGGTTGCTACCTCGTCTGCACTGATGATCCTCGAATTATTATACGAATCAGGAGTAATGCCTGATGTTGTCTCATCATGGAATGGTGATATGGATGATGCTTATGTTATTGTTCTGATCAGCACTCTCTGTCATGACCTGGGAAATGCAGTTCATCGAATTGATCACATATCGCACAGCATCCTTCTTATCCAACCAATCCTGGATCAGATTCTTCCGATGATCTATGACGATCCCAATAAATGTATCATGGTGAGGACTTTTATCTTATCAGCAATTTATACTCACCATGGAGATCCAAAGCCCCTGACCATTGAAGCCAGTGTGGTCAGTATTGGTGATGCATCAGATATGACTAAGGGTCGGGCTCAACATGCCTCTGATCAGAAGACCATAACGATGCATGCCCTTTCAGCCCTCTCAATCGATGAGGTGACAATTAAACGGGGAGAAACCAAGCCGGTAAAGATACAGGTATCTATGTCAAAAACTGCAGGAATGTTTCAGGTGCAGGAAATATTATACCCAAAGATACATGCCGGGGTGGTGAGTCAGCATATTGAGGTTCAGATACTTCTCATTGAAAATACCATATTATCGCTTGATTTTGAATAAGGGGTATGCAGCACTTTTTTACCCTTCAACTTTACAAAAAAAAAGATTATTGTTCAGATGAGAGACTTTTCATAACAGTTTCAACAGATTTTTTTACCTCATCCATTGCTTTCTCATCCTTGAGAACATCTCCCATGTGTTCTCCTTTGCCTTCAATCGAAGAGATAATCTCCATCTCATGATCTTTTGCCCAATGCCTCATTGTCTCTATCGTATGTTCGGCGCCATACTCAGCACATGCTGCTGCGACAATAAGTTTTTTCCCTTTTAACTGCTTGGTATGCCAAAGGGATACGGTTCTATCAATCAGGGCCTTTACCGGAGCACTAACATCTGAGAAATAAACCGGTGATCCCAGAATTATCAGATCACTTTGCAGCATTCTGGTTGCTATCTTGGAAAAATCATCATCGATTACACAATGGCCTTTACTTTTACATTTTAAGCAGGCCCGACACGGTCCTATCTTACTATCTGATAATGAAATTTTCTTGATTTTAATATTTTTTTTATCTGCATCTTTCAGCCCATTCTCCAGGGCTTGAACCAACTCTGCCGTATTTCCTTTCTTTCTGTAACTTCCACATAGTATGATTGTTTTCATGGTACTCTCTTTTTTTTGCATTGTTCTCTCTCTGTTAGTTTCTCTAGAAGACTTTTCCTGGGAATAAGGGTAGAACTCCGAAGATCCTTTGCTCGGCACTACGATATGACCTTACTGATTATGAGATAGATAAGGAGGAGTGCTGCCAGTATGCTCACCATGATGAGAGGCAAATTCTTCTCAATTGCAGTATTGCTCTCGATATGGGGGTCTCTTTTTAAGAGCACCATCTCCTGTGATAACACCTCAACCTGATCAGATAGCGATGCAATGACAGATTCGTGTTCAAAATTTCCTTTATTCTCCCCAATCGTTACTGCAAGAGAGGTTAATCCGGAAGAAAATTTGCTTATCTCATCTCGAAGAAAATGAATCTCTTTTTTTTCTTCATCTCTCTGCTTCTGTAGTAGTTCGATCTCCCGTTTTAATCGCTTATTTTCTTCAGATTGATCTGCTCCTTTCACAGCCCTTACCAGGTGAGATATAATTTCCTGCCTACTCATCCCTTTGGAGGAAACCTCAAGATCAATGAGGTCAATAATCTCGTCTGGTAGTCTTTTCTCTATCTTATTGCAGTTCATCCGCACCTCCTTACCTTGTATATGCTCAGGATTCAGTTTCTTCTCATTCAAACTGGTAATAATTTGTTTTCAATGATGCACCATAATCTGCTTCCCGCATTGGCAGCAGAATTTTGCATCCACAGGATTCTGATAGTTACATGCCCGACACAATCCGGGAATTAAAGGATTTAATTTCTCAATCAGGATGTCAACGATGGCTTCTGACATAGAGCTATGTTCGTGTGAGGTTACATACTGCTCAAGAGCATCCTTCAATTCAGCAGGCATCCGTAGGGAGACACTTGCCTGAGATTTAGCCTTTGCTTTCGGCATGTAATACAATATTGATTACGCGATGTAATAACATTTACTGATGACCTTAATGGTATTAGTTGCATCTTTCTCAAAATGTGGTAAATTGAATTCATTATGTATGCAATCAAGGACAAGTATCGAATTGTGATTATTTATGAGATGTACTTTTTAGAGCACTAATCTGATACCATCTTCTCATATTTCATAGACCGTAGTACACTGATCTCCTACAAAGGCGAGAACCCATTTTTATTAGATTCTTCGCCTTTGAAAGTTCAGGTGAGGATGTATACTGCATAATTTGCCGTATTCCATCATCAGTTACGTGTTTTTTTTTCTCTTCCTGGGAGCCCACTTTTAGATATTTCTGTTCATATATTGCGTAATAATCAGGGTTCCAGGGTTCTCATGATGGGAGAGCAATATCTATATGCCCATTCGAACTTCATATTCTGATTTTACCAGAAAGAGATTACTCATATGTGCATAGGTGAAAAGTATGACTTTGATGTATTTCTCATCAAATCCGATCTAATCCCGATGAGAGAAGGCATGAAGTATCTCCTCAATGAGGGCAACCAGTTTGGTGCATCTCCCTTCATATCCCATCTTCCGCAGTGCCTCACAAATTTATCATGCTGCACAAAAAACGCTCCTTTATCTGCGATAGCCTTGCAAAATAAGTCCTAATACAGACCACGAATGACATCGTTCGGAATATGAAGAATTATGTCGCTAGGTATCGCCTCTTTGATGGTAAGCAGGCCAAGATAGAAGAGCAGTGAGGTGAAATCATACCGGTAAACGTCCTTCTCCAGAGAGAATTGGGGAGTGATCTGCGCTGCAACCACGCCAGTATAGGTATTTTTTTTATACACTGCTATGGTACTACCCGGAGATTTGGGAGAATGGTTTATCATTACTCTGATACAATGTAATTATTCATACACTGCTATTTCGATCTGGTTTTTACTTTCTTTACCTGGAAGATCTATGATTCTGGATACCTGGAGCACTGGTGACTCAACTATCTGATCGGCGGCTCATCTGGCACCTTTCATTGATCGGTTTTTTTGCAATATTCTCAACAACCATCTCAAAGAACCCGGTTTTGCCCCTTTTTGCCCAGGCAACCGGTGCTGATGAAACAATTATCGGTTTGATATCCTCAGTCTCACCCATAGCCGGAATGTTATTCAGTTTTCCGATAGGGTTTCTTTCAGATCGAATTGGCCGGCGGGGTCTGCTCATTATATCGGGGTTCGTCTTTCTGATCGCTCCCCTCTGCTATATTGCGGTATTACATCCACTCTGGTTGATTCCAGTACGGTTCTTTCATGGAACCGCTACGGCAATCCTGGGCCCTGTGATCCCGGCGATGATTGCCGAGAGGTTTCCTGAAACAAAAGGTGAAAAGATAGGGCTGTATTCGTCGGCCACCCTGGTAGGGAGGGCATTGGCTCCCATGGTTGGGGGAGTCATTCTGACCCTGTTCATCACTGCACCCGGGTATTTCCGGTATTACAATGTCTATCTCTGTGCAACAATCGCAGCCATCCCGGTTCTTCTTCTCATCCTGATTACCAAACTGGATGAAGGAGCACTTTCCGGAGGAGTAAGCATGGCGACCTTCAAATCGAGTTTTTTGACCTTCTGTGCTGATACTCATCTGCGGGCAACTGCTTTTGTGGAGATGGCGATTTATTGCGCTTTTGGTTCATTTGAGACGTTTGTTCCGGTTATTCTGGAAGCAAAGGGGATAGATACGTACCTTACCGGCATTATCTTTGCTGCCCAGGTGCTGGTAATCGCCGGGACTAAACCATTCTTTGGGCGAATGGCCGACCGTGTAGATAAACGAGTACAGATAGCCGGAGGACTTCTGTTTCTCGGACTCCCGGTTGGACTTATCTCGTTCTGCTCATCATTTCCTCAGTTTCTTCTGCTCTCTCTGGTTATCGGCTTTGGCATGTCACTTTCGACTGTGGCGACTAGTGCATATATTGCTGATCTCTCAAAGAAAGGAGAGATAGGGGCCTCGATGGGAGCATTGTCATCGATCATGGATATTGGTCATTCATCGGGTCCTCTTCTTACCGGCATCATCATAACGGTTGCAGGGTATACCCTTGGATTTGCCATTAGCTCGATCGTTGCCATTGGGATAACAATGGTGTTTATTGCATCTGTGTGGAATAGTACAGAAAAAACGGGTTAATTATCGCAGGTTGTAAAACCCGGTGAGATATCAGACCGAAACTGAGGAGGAACCAAATAGTAGATTGACGGTACTATACTTCGGAGAGAATAGTATGAACCAATATCACATTGCGGTTATCGTCGGCAGCCTGCGAAAGGATTCATTCAATCAAAGGCTGGCAGATGCCATTGTGAAACTGGCACCTTTGGAGTTTTCATTCAGCAAGGTGCAGATCAGCGATTTACCACTTTACAATCAGGATGATGATGAGAATCAGGCTGCATCGGTCGTACGAATGAAGAGTGAGATCAATGCCGCTGATGGCATTCTGTTTGTTACTCCTGAATACAATCGTTCGATTCCGGGTGTCCTTAAGAATGCGATAGATCATGGTTCACGTCCGTATGGGCATAATGTCTGGGCTGGAAAACCAGCTGGTATCCTGGGAGTCTCTCCTGGTGCTGCAGGGACTGCCATGGCACAACAACATTTACGCAATGTTCTCTCGTTTCTGGATCTCTCAGTCCTTCGTCAGCCTGAAGCCTATATTCAGGTTCGTGAAGGGATGTTTGATGATGCAGGAAACATCGGTGCTGATAGCAGACAATATATGCAAAACTGGATGGATCACTATTGTTCCTGGGTGAAAACCCATACTGCTGGAACGTGAAAATAGGCACTCATATTTTTTCTGTAATCGCGGGTTATCCAGTTATCTGGATGTTCTCACGGACTTAAGCTATGTGGGTAATCTATCGGACAATTCAATAATGATTGTCTGCTTTGAGCCAGAGAGAAAAAAAAGAGGAGCGGAGGGATGTTACTTGATAAGAACAAACCCTTCTTCAGTGATGATCTTCTGTCCTTCAGGTCCGTTCAGGAATGCAATGAATTCTGCTGCATCACCGATAGGCAGACCCTTTGTCAGGAGGTGCAGGGGCCGGGAGATCGGATACTTGCCTGCTTTCACCGACTCGATGCTTGGTGATATGAGTGCTCCATTGACTGAGAGGGGAACTGCATGTACTGTCTTGTCAACATATCCAAGACCGACATATCCGATTGCGGTTGGAGTCTGCTCAATAGTCTGTTTCACTGCACCATTTGAGTTCTTCTCGAGCTGGGTCTTCACATAGTCAGCCTTTTTCATGATGTCAGAGGTGAAAAATTCTCTGGTTCCTGATGCACTGTCACGACCGATGACCACGATTGCTGCGTCCTTACCACCGACATCCTTCCAGTTGGTGATGTTTCCGTCATAGATCTTCTTGATCTGTTCTAGGGTCAGTGAGGGGATCGGGTTAGCCGCGTTGGTGATGATTGCAATACCATCAATCGCTATCTGATGTGCCATCAGGTCAGGATACTTTGCTTTCTCTTCTGCCTTGAGGTCTCTGGATGCCATACCGATCATCGCAGTTCCTTCTCCTGCTGCCTGAACACCAGCACCGGTCCCGCCACCATTCACCTGGACATCAAGGTTCGGGTGTGTCTCCATGTACTTCTCAGCTGCTTTTGCTGCAATTGGCAGAACCGTAGTAGATCCAGCGATGGAGAGAACTTGTCCATCTGCACCGCTCTTCACTGCAAGAGGATTTGTAGGAGTCACTTCCGGTTTTGAGGAGTCTGCTGTCTTACTGCCTGAGTTGCCGGTGCATCCTGCCATGAGGACACAGGCGAGGAGAAGCCCTGTCAGGATAGTTCCAAGAATTACACTGTTCTTACTCTTCATCGTTTACTCACGTGTGTGTTATTCTTATCTGTATTAGAAAGACTTGTGCTTTCTCACCGTACTAAATAGAGGGTATTGGGATGACTTGTGATCTCTGATAACTATAGAGATCCCTTGGTGGATGCTGGAGATGAGTCATACAGAGAATCGCGTAATTCTTTCATGGATTCCCCCTGCAAGATCAACAACTGTGTCGATGCGCCATGATATCTGTTCGATAGATCGGCAGGATTCACTACACGCCTCTGCTGAAGCATGAGCGTCCCTGACCGTCTCTTCCATCAGATCACCAATAAGGCCCGCACGCTGATCCAGGTTCTGTATCATCAGTTCCTGCTCGGCAGCAGCACTGACCGTTTCACGACTCATGGTGGCAATCTTTTCAATCTCCCGGGTCATACCCTCAAAGAGACTCACCATCTCCTTAACGGCTACACTTCGTGAATCGACTTCCCCCCGGGCTCCACTGACCGCGTCCCTCACTTCTTCAAAGGCCTCGTTCAGAGACTGAAGTGTTTCTGATATGCCAAGTAAAGACTCCTTTGAATCATTTGCCAGATGTTTCACTTCTGCAGCCACGACTGCAAACCCTTTTCCATGAATTCCTACATGAGCCGCTTCTATTGCTGCGTTAATGGCAAGAAGATTGGTCTGGTTCGCGATATCAGTGACCACGTTGACAATTTTGCCGATCCTGGTAAGCTCTTCCTGAATGCGGGAAATTCCGGTAGAGATCGATTCTGTTGCATCGGATATTGCATCCATACCATCTCTGCTCCGATCTCCAAGCTCAACACCACGTGATGAGAGTCCATTGGCCAGTTCTGATATCTCGGCTACTGATGCGGATTTGGTCGTCATCTCTCTGAGCGATACCCTGGCAGTATCAGTACTTGAGATCATCTCCTGGACCTCTCCTCTGACTCTGATTGCCCGGTCAGAGACCGATAGTGAGTAAGCTGCCAGAGATTCAGCCTGTCCTGAAACTGAAGCGATACCGGTACGAATCCCCCCTGCTTCCTCGCTCATAGTAGCAGCAGTACTCCGGAGATCAGTAATACTCTCTGATATCTGAACACCGATATTATCCAGAGAATCCCGGATGGTGACGAAATCGCCAGTCACCTCCAGTTTTTTGCCCATCCGTATCGTAAAGTCGCCTGAAGCATATCCGCTGCTCACCCGGTCAATCTCTCCAACCACTGCCTGACAATATATCCCAATAGCATCCATGGATGTTTTTAACGCTGCAAATTCACCCGGATATTTGATTTTTTCATCCATCCTGGCATGAAACATGCAGTCTGCATACTCCCCGCCAATTCGTTTGACTTCCTGCAGGGGAGCATTGATGAGATTGAGCATCATGTTCATCCCGGTGACCAGGGCCTGGAAATATCCTCCAAGGCCTGTGGTATCCCCCCGGGCAGTAAGATCCCCCTGCATAACCGACATTGTCAGACATTCGGCTGTTGCAATCATGGTCTGGAGTGAGTTGAGAGAAGTATCAAGATCCTGGATCACCTGATCAAACGGACCTGGTGGAATGGGTCCGGTTGATGACGGGACAAATCCTGTCTTCATCTGCCCGATGCAGTCTGCAAGGACCCGGTACTGCCCTTCGATTGTATCCAGCATACAATTCAGGGCATCTGCAGAAGAAATGATTCGCTCATCTGTATCAGGAGAATACGGTTCCAATCTGGCTGACAGGTCTCCATCGATGACTAAACCCGTGATAGTTTGAATGTGAGATACGAAGGTCTCATATTGCTGTGTCAGATCATGATGATCTGCAGAACCAATCCCTTCTGCCCTGCTTCCTATGAATTCGCCGATGAGATCGTTCATCCCCCCTGCAAAGGCTGCACACAATCCCCGGTATTGACTGGCAGACAGTATATTTTCTGAACAGATCTGATTACTTTTCGCTGCCTCTTGAAATACTCTGATATCCTGTTTCATCGAGTTAAGCATCAGGAGAGCCATTCGAGTACGTACGGTGAGTGCTACCATTTCAGGTACTGCAATCTCATCCTCAAAAAAGAGTGCATCAAGCAAGAGATTTCTTTCATCCTGCAGATTACGTACGAGAGAACAGAGATCTCCTCCCTTGGAATGTTCAGGGGTGATATCGCAGATGAGTGTTTCAAGAATTGTCTGATACTCATTGATCTCAGCATCCCCTCCATCGCTCGATCTCCCATCAATCAAGCGTCCGAGATTTCTCATCTCTTCAGATCTCTGAGTCCTGATAATGGGAATATCTATAATTGTAATGTGCAGGATCTCTCTTTTGAGGATGTTCACCGGTCTGCGGTTTATCCTGATGAGGAGAAGGTGTTCTCCAATTCTGGTCTGGAACTCTGATGACAGATACCCGGAGGATGATTGTATGATCCCTGCTCCTTTTTTGTCATCCCTCTCCTGAAATGGGGGGAGATCCCGAATATTTTTTCCACATCCTGTCTCATGTTCTCCCTGGCACAGAGAGACCGCAAGGGGAGTGATCGAGAGAATAGTTCCATCAGTATTTGCAAGGATCTCTGCCTGATCAGATATTGTTTTTCTGATCTGGTCATAACAAGGCAGACCCGAATCACCATGGTGATCGAATAGAATCAGAAGAAGATACAACATAAGACCAGTGTTATCGGTTATGGGCAGGGTAGTCATCTGACAGATCACCGGACGGGTCGGTGTTCTGAATTCAACAACTCCCGTGGTAGGCTTTCTGGCCAGTGCTGCATCCCAGACCGATTCACCTGATAGGAGAGAGAAGGGGAGGTCCTGGAGCTTCTGTCCCTTCAACGCAGCTGGTTCATATCTGCTCCACCCAAAAAAAGCTTCATTTGCATCTGCAACACAGAGAAACCCATCACAGAGAATTATTGGATGTGGAAAAGCCTGAATATCCTCATACCAGGTGGCACGATTCTCTAAAGAGGAGTGGAACAGACGTGTTAATGTGGATACAGCCTCTGCATCAGGAGATTTTACATCGGCGTTCATCCTCATCTCCTAATCACTAACCGGCAATCCTGCCATTACCACGATCTCATTTCCTTTTCTGAGGCGATATCCTCGTTTTGGTATCCTGATCTCAAATTTTGCTCCCTCAAGGTTTTTTCCCGTCTCTGCTATCTCCATACCGGTAATTCCGAGAATCTCCCGGGTATAATACAACCCAAGACCGGTATTGTTTCCAAAGCCACGTTCAAAGATCTTCTCTTTGAGGTCCTCGGGCACACCTATCCCATCATCCTCAACGACAATGACCCCCTGGTTTATCTCTTCATGAAATCCGATTCTGACCTCATTAACCCGTTTTCCATGCATAATGGCATTCTCAATAAGATTTGATATAATCTTGCCAAACATTACATCGGTGTACACTTCAAGAGATCCAGTAGAATGGAAGATTGAGATGTTGCCAAACTCCTGGGAACAGATAAGTCCTTCAATAATTGCGCCGACTGAGAGCCACCTGGGTCGCTGGATTCCAATCTTCTGATACACATCAGAGAAGATCAGATGCTCATGGATATTGTTGATGCTTGAGCCCAGAATAGCGAGATAGGGCCGTATCTCATCGTATGATTCTGCACATTCAAGAAGGAGTTCATAGGTATTCATCTGCACAGTGAGTTGGTTTCTGATGTCATGTCTGGTGATACTATTGATAATATGGAGCTTCCTGCTCGTTCCCATCAGGGTCTCCATTGCAGTCTGCTCTTCTTCAAGGGTGTAATGATGAATTGCATATGCTATCTCATTGGCCAGTTCTATGAACATAACCTGTTCATCAGAATCATTCGCATAATCTGGTGAGAGGGTTACCGATATTACTCCATATATTTCTCCGCCATGCTCAAGTCGCATCGTGAGGGCACAATGACCCTGATGATCAGAATAGAGCGGGCAGGATACACAGGTAAGACTTGGTTCACAGATCACCGGTTCTCTGGATTTTTCAAGGGCACGACGGGTACATGATGTCCGATTCCCTGCATTCAGGTATCCGACCAGTTCATCGATCCGCTCTTCAAGTCCTGAATGATAGACAGACCGAATACCATTATCCCGATCAAAAAGGACTATTCTGACATTCTGGTACCCCTGGCCTGATGAGATGATTTTGCATACATTCTGGAGTTTTCTATCCAGATCTTCTTCTCCATGTAATGTTCCTGATACCTCCCGCAGAGCCTGGAAGATCTGATACATATGCTGAATCTTCTGCCTGGTTCGAAATTGTCCGGCTGCAAGAGTGACTTTTTTTACCAGTTCTGTATATTGAGAGCCTGGATCCCCGCCCTTTTGCAGATAGTACGTTGCGCCATTATTAAAGGCTCTGATAACCACTTCCTCGCGCCCTCTCCCCGTAAAGAGGATGAACGGGAGATCATATCCACATTCCCTGACCTCTTTGAGGAATTCGATTCCGTCCATCACCGGCATCTCATAATCAGAGATGATAGCGTCGTACCGAAACTCTTCCAGGAGGCGGAGCGCTTCCTGCGCTTCTGTTACGGTATCTACCTGGATATTTCCTGTTCGTTCCAGGTAGATCCTGGTGATATCCAGAATGATCGGTTCATCATCAATATGGAGAATTCGGATATGCCCTTTTTGTTTCTGTTGTGGTATCATGCTTTGATCTTCCGGATCTTCTCAGCAAGCTCGGTTGCCTGATCCTGCTCTATGAACATTGCTGATGCAATTCCTACCCATTTGGCAAGTTCGTCGCATTGTGCAGATTGAAGATCCTTAAATGAGAGGTTGTTCATATGGAATTTTGTCTGCCGTTCAAGGAGGGTGATTGCAGCCGGACCGAGGTATTCGGTCGCTACTGCCAGAACCAAATCTGAGGTCGTACTCATGATTATTCACCAGAGACGATCACTCCTTCTTATACTCCTCATGCATGAGGATCTTCAGACTGGTTACCATCCGTTTGAATGAGGAAGCAAGTTCCCCGATCTCATCATTCCTGCAGATAGAGATAGAAACCTCGGTATCGCCCCTGCTTATCCGGTTCGCAGACTCGATAAGGATATGAATATCCCGGATCATCGTCCGTGAAAATACCGCAATGATTAGGCCCGCACAAAGAATCCCCAGAATCAGAATGATGTAGATCGTCTGACCGACAAAATCCATTCTGTTCTGGACAACCCTGGCATCCATGTCAACCCCTACGATGCCGATAACTTCTCCGGTTGCTTTCCGAATCGGAGCATACGCAGAGAGCACTTTTCCCCAGGGTCGGTCAACAAATGCTGGTTCAACCTGCCGGCTGGAGAATGCCTCCATCATGGCCTTGCTCGGAGCTGGCTCTACAGCCCCTATCCGGAAATTTCTCTTTCCGGTATTGTACCCTGAGTCAACGACATATGTCATCTGATCGCCATCTCTGCGAAGGGTATAGATCTTGACGATCTCATCATCGGCCTTTGCCATCGCGGCCAGCTGCTCAACATTCATCAGATACAGTACTTCAGATTCCATTCCCTTCTGCAGTTTTGCAATCTCATCACCGTTCAGATCCGCAGCGGTGATTGATGCGAGTGCCAGAAGTTCCTGTTCAGTTGATTCCTGGATCTTTCCCGATGATGCTCCAAAGGTGAAGAGGAAGGTCAGACCTGATATGACCAGAACAAGGATGACAAAACCGGCTGTGAGTTTGGTCATTATCGAGTGAAGTGCAGATGTCATAGTCTTCCTCCTTTTATGGGCAGATATCTTCGATAGTCATCAGGAGGAAATGGGAAAACGTACCGTCTCATAAATTATGAATTGACATGAAGATCGATAATAATTCTGACTGTATTCTCAATACTTCACAGACAACTATAGAGATCTCTGAAATCAATTGCGTAATCAAAAAAGCTGTTAAGCAATTCAGATGCAAAGGAAATGATACAATTACCGGGTTTAAGAATAGAGTGGATAATTACAGTCCGGTAGAGAAATTAGAAGAAGAGAGGGATATTTTTACCAGGGACATATGAAAGAAGATGGCAGGAGTGCCCTCTCTTTTCCAATTCTATGGATCAGATCTCACAAGGTCTATCTATACCTGGGTTAATTGATTGAAACAAACCCGTTCTCTTCTACGATCTTCTGACCTTCAGCACTCAGCAGGAAGTCGATAAATTCTTTTGCAGATCCTGATGGTTCTCCATTGGTCAGGAAGTAGAGGTCACGGGAGAGCGGATATTCTCCACTTTTTACTGACTCAACTGTTGGTTTGAGAGCTTTCCCATCAACATTCAGGCTAACAACCTTCACTCCATCTACAAATTCCATTCCGACATATCCAATAGCAGTGGGGGTCTGTGAGACGAGCTGCTGGACTGCGCCATTTGAGTTCTTTTCGAGCATGAACTTGGTGAAATCAGCCTTCTTCATAACTTCGGTAAAGAAGAACTCTCTGGTGCCTGATGCACTGTCACGTCCGACGATCTCAAAAGCGTCCTGGCTGCCTCCGACATCTTTCCAGCTCGTTGCAGTACCGGTGTAGATGTCCTTGATCTGAGCAAGGCTGAGGGATTCAACCGGGTTTGCTGTGTTCACGATGATGGAGATACCATCTTTAGCGACTGGGGTGACTACAAGCTTCGCATATGCTGCCTTTTCATCATCTTTCAGATCACGGGATGACATTCCGATATCTACCGTCTTTTTCCCAATTGCAGAAATACCGGCACCTGATCCGCCCCCGCTGACCTTAACATCAATATCTGGGTTTTTTGCCATATAGGCCTCGGCAACAGCCGATGCAATCGGGAGAACGGTTGTAGAACCGGAGATTGTCAGGGATTTCTCTTCTGCACTTACCGCTGCCGGAAGAAGGAGAAGGACGAATAGAAGTCCTGCAATTCCGGCGAGAACGGAAAGTCTTTGTACTGGTACAAACTGCGACATTCGCATCATATACCTATAATTCTCTAAAGCCCATAGAGATTCTCTCCTGAAAATAAGGAGATCAATGGAGGGAATAGATAGTACTTGAGATATCATAATCTCTATAGGTGTCCCTCCCCTTACTGGTGAACAACTGATGGTGTCTTCTGATAGGTTTGCTCTTAAGGTGGAGCAGGGGATTTAAAAAAAGGTATCAATAAACCCGATTCGATAGATATCTTCCCTGATTATTATCTTTCTGCGTTAATGTAGAATTTCTTCGCTCTGAAGCACTCCATAATTGATAACTTCTTCTGCGATATCAGTAGAGTATTCTCCGATCCTGCGGATACTATCTGATATCTTTCGTACTGATAGTGCGGGATCAGTTGGAAGGAGCAGAATCTCAGTATTGAGCTGATGAAATATGTCTTCACGAAGACGAATGGATTCAATTATCCGGTTTGCCAGCTTGAGATCATGGGTAAAGAAAGCAGTAATACTCTTATCAAAGGTCTCCGCAGCTTCACCTGAGGCAGCCTTTATTGCAGCACCTGTCTCTTTGGTGATCTGGGTCCTGTCGATGTGCATGATACTTTTTGCCATCAGGACTGCATGATCTGCAACCCGTTCAATGATTCTGGCTGTCTGAAAATAATGGAGAACTTCATTGATCGGAGCGTGAATTTTCTCACCACTCCGGGGATTCTGCAGGATCATATTGGTCTGTCTTGCCACAAGCCAGAAGAGTCGATCCACGTCACGGTCCCTGATCACAACATCCTCAGCGGCAGCAATATCTCCAGAAACAAGGGCATGAACAGAGTCGGTGTGCATTCCCCGTGTGATTGTATACATCCGTCTCATTGAATTCTCAAATGGCATCTCCAGGGGGTTAAACAGATCGCGCAGGAGCACTCTGGTATCACTCACTTCCACCGGTTCAAGCCCTATAACCTGATCTGAGTAATCTCTGATGGTCTTCTTAATTCTTGAAGGGATCCGGTCTTTAGACCTGATATCTATACTATTATAGCCGGCAATGTAGACCCCTACCAGGGTTCGGAAGAAAGATGTTGGATCTACTCTGGGTTCGATCTCGATGATCTTTTTGCGATGTACTACTTCTCCTGTAATATTTCCGGTTATGAGAAGATCTCCATCGTCTTGAACCTCTACTCCCAGAGGATCATTCTTATGTATCCTGAGTGACTGGATCCAGTGTTTAGGCAGGGTGAGTACGTATGATGATCCACCGGTCATCTGAACTCTTCGGATATCCATCTTGTCTGGAATTCCATGGTGGTCCTTCTGATATATATGCTCGTATCTGATAATCCCGAGATCTCTATAGTGACTATACTTCTCCGTAAACTCCGGGAACAATTAAGATATGGATGCTCTGCCATAGTAGTATCAGAAACTCTGTAGTACCCTGACTTGCAGGAATGGCCAGGCTGATCTGCAGGGGTACTATTCAGGCCATGGTGAAAAAAGTAGTATGACAAAAACCGGTTCTGACCGATCCCTGATCACCCATCTCATGCACCGTCCGGTAGAGCATGGTATAAAAATAATCTGGTTTCTTTGTGCCATATCATCCATCATTGCAATATTCTGCATCCTGGGATTTCTTCTGTATGATGCAGTTCCAGCTTTTAATGATATCGGGCTGATTCCATTTTTGACCGGGGACCGATGGGATCCGGCAAGTTCTATTCCTAAGTACGGCACGGTTCCCCTCATCGTCGGGACTCTTGTCGTAACCTTCGGAGCGATGGCGGTTGCGGTTCCACTCGGTCTTGCCTCGGCGATATATATTGCAGAACTGGCAAGCCCAAGAATGAGACGAATCCTCAAACCAACGGTTGAACTTCTGGCCGGAATTCCATCGGTTGTGTACGGTTTTTTTGGTCTTGTGGTTCTGGTCAGGCTGATTCAGGATTATGGGGGGGTTGCAAGTGGTGAATCAGTACTTGCAGGATCTATCCTCCTCGGTATCATGGCCCTTCCGACAATTATCAGTGTATCAGAAGATGCTCTGAGTTCAGTTCCCCGGTACCTGAAGGAGGGTTCATTTGCCCTCGGGGCTACCCACTGGCAGACCATTGCCAAAGTGCTTGTTCCTGCTGCAATCCCCGGTATCACTGCTGCCATCATATTAGGAATTGGACGGGCAGTTGGTGAGACGATGGCCGTGATCATGGTCACTGGAAACGCTGCAATAATCCCTGATCCGATCTGGGACATCTTCTCCCCGGTCAGGACTCTTACAGGAACACTGGGGATCGAGATGGGGGAGGTGGCCATGGGCTCGGTTCATTATCATGCCCTCTTTGGGGTGGCTGTTCTTCTCCTTGCTATCACTCTGATCATCAACCTGCTCTCCCTTGAGGTGATGAAACGTCTTCACCAGTCACAGTGTGGGGGCAGATGTAAAAGCGGGGGCCTTTCGTGCGAGGTTATAACGGATCGGTTAGTGCCTGTTGCTCCATATTTCTCTTTCATCATTCCCGGAATTCTATTAATCTTTTTACTGGTCATTGGATTGTGGCATCTGTTTGTGATAATCCTGGTTGGATCTCTTATTGTACTACTAACTGAACGATTTTGCAGGAGACAGCAGGTTCAGAAGATCTGGTTTTCAGGAATCGCCCTCTTGATGGGGCTTGTTGTCTGTATCCTGATATTTATCCTGTTTGATATCTTCTCGCATGGTCTTCCTCATATCTCTCTCTCTTTTCTGACACAGCCACCCTCTAATCTTGGCCGTGGAGGCGGAATATTCCCTGCTATCGTCGGGACATTTTACCTGATTCTTGGATCGATAGCCATTGCTCTTCCGCTTGGAATCGGGGCTGCAATTTACCTGGTTGAGTACACCCGGGAGAATCTGCTCACCCGTCTCATCAGAACTGCGACAGATCTTCTGAATGGAACCCCCTCTATCGTCTTCGGACTTTTCGGGTTCACCTTCCTGGTCATCTTCCTAGGGATTGGCATATCACTCATTGCCGGTATTGTAACTCTTGCCCTGATGGTCTTGCCAACGGTCATCAGGACGACAGAAGAGTCACTCCGCAGTGTTCCTGATAGTATCAGGGAAGGCTCCTATGCACTCGGGGCGACCAAGTGGCAGACGGTTCGGCGGGTTATTCTTCCCCCGGCCATGCCGGGGATCATTACCGGAGCGATCCTTTCCATCGGAAGAGCTGCCGGTGAGACTGCACCGATCATGTTCACCGCAGTCGTCTTTATGCAGAAACGTCTCCCTGGTACGGTATTTGATCCGGTTATGGCCCTGCCATACCATCTGTTTGTCCTTGCAACCAATGTGCCCGGAGCCAGGGATAATCAGTATGCAACTGCAGTGGTTCTGCTGGTTCTGGTGATAGCAATTTATGGAGTTGCAATTGTGGTAAGAACTCATTTTGACCGGCAGGTCAGGTGGTAATCAATGAATGATAATACGATAATTAATGTTAAGGATCTGAATCTCTGGTACGGGGAGACACAGGCCCTTCGGGGAATTACCATGCCGATTGCAGACCGGAAGGTCACCTCACTCATCGGTCCGTCAGGTTGTGGAAAATCTACCCTTATCAGGTGTTTTAACCGGATGAACGATCTCGTGATAGGCTGCCGGATAGAGGGATCCATCACATTTCATGATCAGGATATCAATAGCCCGCAGGCTGATGCCGTTGATATCAGGATGCAAATCGGAATGGTCTTTCAGAAACCAAATCCGTTTCCCAAGTCTATCTATGAGAATATCGCCTACGGCCCTCGGGTACACGGGACAAAAAACCGTGCTGAGCTGGATCAGATAGTAGAAAGCAGCCTGAAGAAAGCAGCACTCTGGGAAGAGGTGAAGAATCGTCTGCATGAATCAGCTCTTGGACTCTCTGGCGGACAGCAGCAACGGCTCTGCATTGCCCGGACTCTGGCGGTAAATCCTGAGATCATTCTTATGGATGAACCATGTAGTGCTCTGGATCCGATTGCAACTGCGAAGATAGAGGATCTCATTGAAGATCTGAAAAGAGACTATTGTGTTGTCATAGTTACCCATAGTATGTCGCAGGCGGCTCGGGTTTCAGATTATACTGCATTTATGTACCTCGGCGATCTGATCGAATTTGGGGATACCCGGCAGATCTTTGAGAACCCGAAAAAAGAACTGACAGAGAATTATATCACCGGAAGATTTGGATAAAGAGAAATCTATGACAGAGAAGAGCCAGACTGAACTTGAAAACCTCCACACTTCTGTGGTTACCTTTGGAAGATTTGCACTGGAAATGCTGAAAGAGAGCATTGATGCGTTTGAGGCACAGGATACCGGACGGGCAATTGATGTTGCAAATCAGAAGAGAGATCTCAAGGCGATGTTTATTCCCATTGAAGAATCACTCTTTCAATACCTGGCGCTTTATCATCCAGTCGCTAAAGATATGCGAGAGATAGCCGCTTCCATCAGGATAATTTATAACCTTGAGCGGGTGGGCCGGATGGGGTATGATATTGCAGAGACTACCTCAATTCTCTCGAAATGTTGTGGTCTGCGGGAATCCTCAACTCTTGTCCAGATGGGACGGATGGTTATCGGGATGATAGAGGATGCCATCAATGCATTTGATGAGCGATCAACTTCGAACATAGTATCGATGAGAGATCGGGACAAAGAAGTTGACGCTCTATACTGCCAGGTTCTCACTGAGTTCATCGGGAGAATGCAGGATGAGAAGGATGCTGTTCCGATTTTGACCCGGTATGTGATAATTGACAGGTACCTGGAACGATGCGGGGATCAGGCATGTAACATGGCAGAGATGATCGTGTACATGATCACCGGTGAACGCGTTGAGATCACCTGATGGGTATGAAAAAGCAGATTCTTTTCATCTGCACCCATAACTCTGCCAGATCCCAGATGGCTGAAGGGTATCTCAGATCCAGGTATGGTGATCGGTATGATGCTTATAGTGCTGGAACTGAAGTTTCCCGGGTCCATCCTGAAGCGATTGCGGTCATGCAGGAGTTGGGAATTGATATATCCGGGCAGAGATCCAAGGCCCTGATAGAATTCTTTGATAGTACTGTTGATACTGTCATCACCGTCTGTGATAGTGCCCATGCTGCATGTCCGTTTTTTCCGGGGGGGAAAGAGACAATTCATCAAGGATTTTCTGATCCCTCTCAAACCATTGGTTCACCTGAAGAGATCCGCCAGGCTTTCAGAAATTCCCGGGATGAGATCACCCGGTGGATAGATAGTACGTTCGGGAATAATGGATAATCAGATATTGAAGCGCCTGACCCCTAAAGAGTCTTTGTTACTGTATCATTTCCATATTTCACCTCTGCGGGAGGGCCACATATGGATTCATCAATTTCAATGATGGTGTTGTCTTGCACCAGATGACTATAGCATATTAAGATTTTAGTTTACTCAATACCTTTTCCCGGCTTTCTTTTACATCTGAATATTCGGGGTCAATCATCATCACTTTGTCAAACGCTCCCAAAGCTTCTTCATATCTACCAAGATTGTACAAAGAAATTCCTTTATAGTACCATGAAAAGGCATCATCCGGTTCAATCTGAATAGCATGGTCATATGCATCAACGGCTTCATTGTCTTTATCTAAATCGGCTAATGCAGCTCCCTTAAAACTCCAGGTGACAGCATCAGGGTTCAAGAGAAGTGCCTGATCATATGCCTTGATCGCCTCACCATATTTTTTCAGCTTGTATAATACCTTCCCTTTATAATACCACCCACTCGCATCTTCCGGGTTAATAGCAATTCCCTGTTCATAGGTCTTTAATGCTTCATCATATTTATGTAAAGATTCAAATGAATCTCCCATAAAATTCCAGGTTTCAGGATACTTTGGATCAATCTCCAACGCCTTCCTGTATGCTTCAATGGCTTCTTCGTACTTCTCCATTTTATCTAAAGCTACACCTTTAAACCACCAGGTGCTGGCATCAGGTTTAAGGAGAAGTGCCTGATCATATGCCTTGATCGCCTCATCAAATTTTTCAAGCTTATATAATCCATATCCCTTGTTATACCATGCAAAAGCATTATCAGGATCTGTTCCCAGCACTTGTTCAAATACTTCAATGGCCTCACCATATTTTTCCTCTTTGAAGTGATCCTGCCCTTCCTTTAATAATGATGAAATTTTCTCTGAATTGTCTCCATTCACAACGGTGGTATTTGTGCTTAACCCACCTGAATTGAGTATCTTTACTATTATTTCCCGGTTTGATTGTGCAGCGGAAAATTCAGGGTCTATCTTCAATAACAAATCATACGTATCCAGGGCTTCTTCATATCTGCCAAGACTATACAGATCACCAGCCTTGTTAAACAAGGCTATGGTGTGCTCTGGATCAATTTTGATAGCCTGGTCATATGCTTCAAATGCCTCTTCAAATTTACCGATCATTCCTAAGGCTATCCCCTTGTTAGTCAACGCAACTGCATCCTTAGGTTGAATCTGAAGTGCCGCGTCATATGCCATCAAGGCTTCTTCATATCTTCCGAGCTCTTTTAAAGCAATTCCTTTCCCTATCCATGCTGGAGAAAGATTTCGATTAATGGTGAGTGCCCGCTCGTATATCTGTAAGGATTCTTCATACTTTTGCAATTTACTTAAGGCCATTCCCTTTCCTACCAGGGCATCGGCATATTCTGGTTCCAATATTAGGGCTTTGTCATATGCTTCTAAGGATTGCTCATATTTACTCTGGTGATATAACGTGGTTCCTTTGTTGTACCATAATATGGGAATATTCGGGTTAATTTTGATCGCCTGGTCAAATGCGAGTATTGCCTCCTCATATCTGCCAAGCTCATCCAAATCAGTTCCCTTATTACTCCATGCGCCTGTAAAATTTGAATCAATTTTGAGTGCCTTGTCACATGATGTTATAGAATCCTCATAATTCCCAAGAGTTCCCAAGGCATACCCGTTATAGAAAAACCCGACTTTGGAATTTGGTATCTTTTCTATTCCCTCCTGTGCCTTTGTTAGAACTATTTCAAAATCATTCTGTTCTGATAGTGAGAGCAGATATCCATCCCAGGCAATTTCGTCTGAAGAATTTATCGCAAGTGCTTTTTCAAAGGATATTTCAGCCTCCTTCCAATTATTAGCTTTAAGTTGTGTTTTCCCAATGTTTACCCAGGATTCACTATCCTGAGGGTTTGTCTTCACTGCGTTCTCTTGTTCCTGAAGATATGTAGGGGTGTCTGGAATATCACTCACCAGGGTTTCCAGCTGGACATCAAGTATCTGGCCTGAAAAAGTCCTTTACTATTATGAGCTGATCCAGAGGCTATCAACGTGGTTACTATTAGGAAAAAGAGAAGTAATAGAGAAAGACGGGTCATAGGTGATTATGGGGCAGTCTTTGTATTATGGTTATCGGTACCTGAAAATATGTTCAGATCGGATATGTTATGGTATCATCACATCTATCTTAAAAAGATACCATTTCATCTGCGGCAGAGATAGTATTGGAAGCTTCTTTTGCCTAGTAATGACATAAAACCAGATATGTCCGATGAGAAGATTATTCCGGTCTCATCCAGTCAACCTGCATTTTTCAATCCTGAACAATCTCCCACCACTCAGTTAATGGTACCTGCTAATCAGAGATTTCTCCGCATATTACTGGGATATGTACATGAACTTTGTAGTATTGCCGGTTTATCTGATACTGATCTTCTCCATTTTGAGGTTGCTTCTGAAGAAGCCTTCGTAAATATTGTAGAGCATGCCTATCCAGACTGCAAACCCGGAGATATTTATATCCAAGGGACTATTACTCCTACCGAACTGGTTCTCTCATTCCGTGACGAAGGCATACCCTTTCATGAATCTCCCAAAGAAATTCCATACATAATAGATCCTGATGCGGACATTCAATCACACGGTTTAGGATTCCAGATTATACGAAATACAGTCGATGAAGTACGGTTTGAGAATCTGGGGAAGCGTGGGAAGGTCCTCGTCCTTGTCAAAAAATTACCGATCCCGGTGGAAATTGAATTAGATCAGGAGATTCAGGATATATCACCTGCTCCTCCACAGCACTATGAAATCCGGCCTATGCTTCCGGAAGAGGCCAGCATGGTTTGTCGACTTTTCTGGAGAGTATATGGGTATACCTACAAGAATGAGGATTTTTATCGTCCAGAGGGATTGCTCCACTTAATCAATAGTGGTCGTGTGACGAGTTATGTTGCGGTCGGTGAGGATAAAGAGGTGGCAGGACATATCGGACTAATTCGGCCGGATCAGATTCCCATGGCTGAGATCGGCCTTCTTGTAGTATCACCTGCCCACCGTGGCAGAAGAATCATGGAGATGCTTGATAAAACTATCAGCGATAAAGCTGTAGAGCTCGGGCTGTCAGGATTGTCATTCAATGCCGTAACCAGCCATGACAAGAGCCAGAAGGGTGGCTTTCATCTAGGTTTTATCCCCTGCAGCCTTGATCTTGCAGCATGCCCTCCTCGTGTATTTAAGGCCCTGGTCAGCCCGGATACTCCGATTCAACGGGAATCCTACGTCCATGCGTTCAAATACATACATAACCCCCCTCCGGTTACCATATACCTCCCTGCACGGTATCATGCAATGGTGACACGAGTCTATGATAATCTTCAGCAGAGATGCATTATAGGCGAACCGGCACCCGCAAACTGTCCCGGAGATTTTAGAATTCATTATGACAGGACCCTGCAAAAGGGAGAAATTACAGTAATCACTGCAGATGAACGGCAGTGGGCGGAGATTCTACGGGTGGCTCAAGATATGGTGGAATTTGCTGATGCTGAAGTTGTAGATCTTGATCTGCCTCTTGCTCAGCCCGCCACCGGTCTGCTCATTGAGCAGGCGGAATCGGCTGGATTTATTTTCACGGGAATACGGCCCTGTCAGGCACTTGACGGAGACTGTGCCCGGCTACAAAAGTTGGGTGTCCCATTTGATCTCAAGAACATTCATATATATCCTGGTTTTGGGGAGGTTTTGTTGAAAGATATCGCTTCTATAATGGAAGCAATTCAGGTGGTATCGGTTAAGGAATAACATAGATTATATGATAATCCTTACTGAATTGATTGGTGTGATCAGAGAAATCTGCCCTTACCGTCTGTTTTCTGTTTTAAGTGGTAAATCACCGGGAGCGGAGATCCTGAACATCCCTTTGGGAACGATTATTTCAAACCTCACTCCTTTCCCTGGTTCACCGGTTTCCTGAATTCTGATATTCGTGATGGAGAGGATCTCCTGAGAAAGAAAGAGACCAAGTCCGGTATGTTTTCCAAACCCGCGTTCAAACAGGTTTTTTTTCTCATCTGTCGATATACCTATTCCATCATCCGTATAGACAATAGAGAGTTCATCCCCGGATAATTGATTGAAGAATTCAATTCTTCTGACATGTTCTCCATGCCTGAGTGAGTTCTCCAGAAAATTATAAAACACTTTCACGATGAGAGCATCTGCAAAAATCTCAAGAGAAGCGATATGAATATGAACCTCGGTTTGGCCCATATCGAGGGTCTCTGATAGTGCTGACTGTATCAATTCGGGAACTTTTTGCCAATTTGGTGCCGTAACCCCGATATTTTCATAGTATTTGGTAAAATCTATCTGTCTGCCGATTGATTCGGTAATTTTCATCCCGGAGTTGAGATATTCGAGGATTTTTGGATCTTTTTCGCTATTTCTGGATAGATCTAGGTACAGGATCAGGGCATTTATCTGATTCAGGATGTCATGGCGGGTGATTGAGGAGAGGATTTTAATTTTTTTATTAGCCTGCTCAAGCGCCTGCTCTGCTTGTTTCCGATCAGTCGTATCGTAACAGGATCCGATATATCCGGCAAATTCGCCTTTTAGATCATAGAATGGTTTTCCACAATCTAAATACCAGTGATATGTCCCATCCCGGTGCCTGAGCCTGTACTCCATGGCAAATGGTTTTTGGATCTGGAAGTTATCCAGATACATCTTCAGACACCTATCAAAATCTTCAGGATGTACCCCTTCGGTCCATCCATCACCTCTCTCCTGTTCGATGGTACGACCTGTACTCGCAAGCCATTCTTTGTTAAAGTAATCGCACTTTGCATGATTATCTGAACGCCAGATTGGGTTCGGGAATTCATCGAAGAGTTTCAGATAATAATCAAAGGATTTTTGTGATTCCTCTTCTGTTTTTTTCCGTTCTCTAATCTCATGTTCGAGGGCAATTCTGTTCCTGCATGCCTCATTCATCACTTGAGTCGTCTCTGTATGAATAAGAGCATTCTGAATGATTTGTGCCAGGATAGGTGATATCATCTCCATGGTACTGATCAGGGTACCATTATCTCCGGTCATCCTGGCTCCGAAGATTACCAGAGTTCCAACCCGGGTTTTTTCAGTATTAAGAGGAACGACAAGACAGCTCTCTAGATCTGTCTTTGTTAACATCTCAGAGACATGGGGTATGCTCACTCCAGTATCCCATTTTGTGATCTTTGTTGTTTGGCTGGCAGCCTGAAGGAAAGCTTCGTAGATCGGGTAATCAAAAATTGCTTTTTTCTGCCCCGGATATACGTGATGTGATGCCAGTTTTTCCCCCTCCCCCTCCCCTATAAGGAGTACAGCATCAGATCCAGAGAATTCATACACCTCTTTGATTAATGCCTCTCCGAGTTTATCCGAAGATTCAGTATACTTGAGAATGTTTTCAATAAGGGTAAGCAGGATTACCGGTTTTGTAGCATCAGGAGATGAATATTGAGTCATGATATTTGA
>DATMXW010000021.1:0-2591 GCA_035561295.1 Methanospirillum sp.
ATAAAGGGAAGGGATTGCATCCCCTCCCTAACCTACTCTTGTATAAGATAGAGGTCGGGCCAAGGGCCCTCCCACCACCAGATTTATCGACAAGTATCGTATACCTGATGTTAAACAACCCATAATTTTCCGTGATGAGCCTGCATTAATCGCATTCTATGCAATATTGACAGAAATCAAAATGCTGGTTTACAAGATCTAAATAATATTGACTTTCTAGGTCTGCACTCAATCTACGCCACTCACAACACTGAGCACATGTCACAGAGCCGGTCGATGGTTTTGGATCTGGAGTTATTGGATCTGGATCGACTGGATCTGGTTTTGGATCTGGATCTGGCTTGACTGGATCTAGAGAATCCCCGTCTCTTTTAGCTTCTGCATCTTTTTTTGCTTTTAGTGCTTTGGCATTATCCGGATTAATCTCTAATGCCCGGTCAAATGCTTCAATAGCTTCATCGTACTTACCCTGGAATTTAAGTATGATACCTTTGTTTACCCAGGCATCTTCGAAGTTCGGATTAATATCTACTGCCTGATCAAATGCTGCAATAGCCTGATCAAACTGCCCCTGTTCGACTAGAGCGGTTCCCTTGTTATTCCATGCAACATCATTATACGGATCAACTTCTATTGCCTGGTCAAAAGCTCTAATAGCATCTTCTAATTTGCCTCGTGCTTGAAGGTCACTTCCTACTTCGATATACTTTGCAGCTTCATTATATTCCGGAGTATGTTCACTATAGTCCGAATTTATATCCGGATCTGGATAACTTTGAATAAGATCGTTCGGAATATCATTGTCATAGACTGGAATATCATCGCCTGAAGTAGATGTAATCGGGGGCACAGGTGAATCGTAAACAGGCTGAGTTACTGGTGAATAGAAACGACTCTGCATCTCATTAACAAAACCTTCGGCATCAGAAAATCCTAGGGTGGGGAACATTAGTCCAATTTGATTTATTATACCATTTACAGTCTTGTCTGCAAATTGATCCAGTTGAATCTCATAGTCTATCGCATCTTTTGCTTCACCGTACCTACCCAGTTTATATAGAACAGCCGCCTTGTATGCCCATACCATGTTCCATCTCTCACTCTCCCCTGGAACAAGATCAATTTGCCTGTTAAATGCGGCAAGGGCTTGCTCATACTTTCCCTGGTTAGCGAGATCTACACCAAGGTTGACATTACGATTATCATTATCTGATAGAACACTTACCGGTAGTGTTATCAGAGAAACCAATAACAGAAAAACAATAAACTTGCGGTTCATCATTTATTATTGAGTATAATCTTACAAGAACATTGTTAAAGTTGTCCACAAACTCCTTTGAGGCAGTCCCGTGAGTGAGAATAAACTGGACCGGCTCCATTAAATATATCAGGGAAGATGAAAAGATACACCGTGCCCAATATGAAGTGCTCATGAAGATCCCCTTAGAAAAAACCCTCCCCATAGACCAACGAGAAGCCCTTTTCTTATCTCGGTTGATAAGAAACTATGACTTGATAAAATAAGCGCAATAGCGGACTGATATAAGGGCGTAATTTTTCGAGGATTTCAAGAATCAACGATAATATCAGAACTTTTAATTCACCAAGATCACGACGAAAAAGAAGGCCATATTGCCCAAATTGGGAGTAGGGCTTTAGAAGTATCTTTCTTAAGCCTCAGGCGAGATTTGAACTCGCGACCTCGTCCTTACCAAGGACGCGCTCTACCGACTGAGCCACTGAGGCTTGTGCCTTTACATATACACACGAAGAGCATATAAATTTAACGCACCTCAAGACGGCCTTGAATCTTTCATTTAAATACGTGACGGGGTGCCCCTGAGATAGACCTCCATCTGCGGATATGGAATCTCTATTCCCGCATCTGCAAAAATACCATGTATCCGATTATTGAGAAAATCTTTTACTTCATTTGTCTGATCATACCGATCAGACCAGACAAGAAGCAGAAACCGAAGACTAGATTCCCCAAAATCCAAAAAATATACCACAGGTGCCGGATTGATTAACACATACCCACTTTTGATTCCTTCCTGAGCAGCCTTGAGAAGTGATTCACGTACAACCGTAATATCAGATCCATACGCAACACCGATATTGACCCTGACCATCTGTGTGATATCTGGAAGGGTAAAATTTGTGAGCATGTTCTCGGTCAGAATTTTATTTGGAACGGTAACCAGCTGGCTATCAAGTGTTTTGATCCGCGTACTCCGGGGACCTACTGAAAGAACATCCCCGATTATCCCCTTAATTTCTATTCTATCTCCAACTCTGAATGGTTGATCTGCTGCAATCATGGCCCCTGAGAAGAAATTTCCAAAGGTGTCCTGAGCGGCAAGACCTATGATAATACCAGCTATTCCACCGGTTGCAAGAATTGGAGTGATATCGATCTTGAGAACTGATAAAATAATAAAGAAAACACCAATTCCGATGACATATCCATATACAGACTGAAAAAAATGGATGACTTTATCATCAAAATCAGATTCAGTTCGGGAAGCAATATTCTCCGCATAGAGCGTGAGCAGATTTCTGATAAAGATGGATAGGACTATCCCTGTCTC
>DATMXW010000022.1:0-3466 GCA_035561295.1 Methanospirillum sp.
GGAGAGAGTGGTCATAACTGATAAAACTGGTAACATATTAGAATCTAATGAGGGCTTTGGTTTTATTATAACTAATCTCAAGAAGGTAAAAACAACTCATAAGAAAGTGATGATTATTGGAAATGGTGGAAGTGCAGCAATTGCCAGTCATCTCCAGAATGATCTCTGTAAAGCCGCAAGTATCCGTGGGATGGTTTTTACCGAACCCCCACTGTTAACAGCACTTTCAAATGATATTGGTTACATTAAAGCATATCGTGAATTGATTAAACTCTGGGCCGAAGAAGGGGACATGCTGATCGCTATCAGCAGTTCAGGCAACTCGCAAAACATTCTTAATGCTGTATCTACTGCATATGATCAGGGATGTGGAACCATCATCACTTTATCTGGATTCCTTTCGAACAACCCGCTCCGAAGTTGTGGAGACGTTAATCTTTATACCTCCTCAAATGAGTACGGGTATGTAGAGCTGGTTCATTCTGTGTTAGCGCATTTTATATCAGATCAAATATCTAAAATACATTAACACGAACTGCCGACATTCAAATTTGATCCAACTATATGTTAGAATCAACCTAAAATGGTGTTACATGGAAGTATCTGTTGACAATCATAAATTGATATATCATCCACAGCGAGTAGGGAAATGGCTCAAAACGGGTGATTGTTTTCCGATCTATGTTGAAATCGGAGTGACGAATCGATGCAATCACCAGTGTACTTTTTGTGCTCTTGACTGGTTTGAAAAGAATCCAGTTGATATTGATTCTAAGGTGATGAAACGTGGCCTTCGAGAAATGACCGAATGCGGCGTTAAATCGGTCATGTTTGCCGGAGAAGGGGAACCTTTATTACATCCGGATATATATGAGTTCATTACCTATGCTAAATTCCACGATCTTGATGTTGCACTTTCAACAAATGGTGTGTTATTTGATAAAGAACGACTGGAAAAGGCCCTGCCCTCTCTCTCCTGGGTTCGGTATAGTGTCGATGCCGGAACACCCACAACCTATAAGGAGGTACACGGCGGTGGACCGAAAGATTTTGACCGAGTGGTTGCAAATATTCGGGATGCTGTGGAGATCAAGAGAAGAGATGATTTAGAAGTTGTCATTGGCATCCAATTTTTACTGATTCCAGATAATATTGATGACCTGGTGCCTTTTATTGAGTTATTCCGAGAAATTGGAGTTGATAATGTCCAGATTAAACCATTTTCGCAACACCCCCTGAGTAAAAATCGATATTCGGTTGAATATTCCAGATATCAGGATCTCGGTGAAGAGATTCAGAAATATCAAACTCCAAAATTTCAAGTACTCTTCCGAATGCAAACAGCAGAGCGGTTGATAGAGAAGAGAACATATAATGAATGTTATGGATTACCTTTTTTTACTCTTATTGAAGCAGATGGGTCGGTAATTCCCTGTATGATGTTTTATAAGAACCCCGCCTATTGTTATGGAAATCTCAATACCACATCTTTTTCATCAATTTGGACCGGAGAAAAAAGGAGAGATATAATACATCTACTAAAGGATAATTCACTCAAAGACTGTCGGCAAGGATGCAGACTAGATGTGGTAAACCGGTATCTAGCAGAGCTTAAGAATCCACACCCACATGTAAATTTTATCTAGGATTTCAGATGAATGTGATTGATAAAGGCACTAAGGGTATAGAGGCTCTTAATAAGCTATCGAGACAGATACGGGCAGATATAATTGAAATAGCCAAGGAAACAGAAACGATGCATGTAGGTGGATGCCTCTCCGCTGTAGATATAATTGTCGCGTTATATTTCAGTTGCCTCTTGATTCGGCCCGATGAGCCTGATTGGCCTGATCGTGATCGGTTCATCTTAAGTAAAGGGCATGCAGCCCTTGCATGGTATACTGTACTTGCTCGCCGTGGTTTCTTTCCACTTGAGCAGGTACATACCTTCAATAAGGATACCAGTTGTTTCACTGAACATCCGGTTTGGAAAAACCTCCCTGGTATTGAAGCCACCTCGGGATCGCTTGGACATGGCCTGGGCATTGGGAGCGGCATGGCACTTGCTGCAAATATCTCCAAACAAGCATATCGAACTTTTGTCCTAATGAGTGATGGAGAGTGTGAAGAGGGTTCGGTCTGGGAAGCAGCTCTGTTTGCACCATCCCATGGACTAAAAAATCTTGTAGCGATAATTGACTATAATAAATGGCAGGCTTGTGGCAGGAGCAATGAGATTATGCATCTTTCCCCTCTAATAGAGAAGTTTGCTGCGTTTGGATGGGCGTCTTATGAGGTCAATGGACATGACATCGACGCAATGATCAATCTACTTGAATTAGTACTCATTTCACCACAACAGCCGGTTGCGATCATTGCCCATACCATCAAGGGAAAAGGGGTATCATTCATGGAAGATGATAATAACTGGCATTACCGTATCCCAACTGAAGATGATGTGAAGCGGGCACATCTGGAGCTTGGGATTCTATGAGGGACACCTTTTCAGCCGAGATAACCGCGCTTGCCAGTGAAAACCACCGGATTGTTCTTCTCATGGGTGATATCGGAAACCACATGTTTGATAGATTCAAAGAACTCTATCCTGAGCGTTTCTATAATTGCGGTATTGCTGAGGCAAATATGATTAGTGTCGCGGCGGGGCTTGCGATGAGCGGATTCCGTCCATTTGTCTATACATTTTCAGCGTTTGATATCGGGCGTCCTTTTGAACAGGTGCGAGTTGACATCGCATTTCAGAATCTCCCCGTTATTATTATTGGTCTTGGAGGGGGGCTGACCTATTCTTCTCTTGGACCAACGCATTACTTCTGTGAAGATCTGGCAATAATGCGATCACTTCCCAACATGACAGTTGTCTGTCCTGCGGATGCGATAGAGACACGTCTCGCAATCAGAGCGAGTCTGCAACGAGAAGGGCCGGTATATATCCGGATCGGTAAGAAGAATGAGCCACGAATACATAAAACCCCACCAAATTTTATTATCGGGAAAGGTTTGCCTATTCAGGAGGGAACAAAGATCTGTATTCTGGGAATCGGTTCTCTCATGCCAAATGTCATCGCAGCTGCTTGGATACTGAGAGAGTCTGATCTAAATCCCTCTGTTATTCATTTCCATACTATCAAACCATTGGATACAGATCTTCTTGAGAAGGTATTCTCTGAGTATTCACTTATCGTAACGATTGAAGAACACAGTCTGATAGGAGGCCTTGGATCTGCAGTTGCCGAATGGATTAGTGATAATTTTCTTTCCCAGAAAGGTCAGCTTATGAGAATTGGGATACCTGATGAATATTTATACTATGCAAGAAACCATGAGAGTGCACGGAAATACTATGGCTTACTCCCCATAAAAATTGCAGAGGTGATAGAAGAGCGGTATCGGCTATTAGATGTATCATCCTGAATGGGCAAAATAAGGGGTGACTGTGTTATTTTTC
>DATMXW010000023.1:0-12508 GCA_035561295.1 Methanospirillum sp.
ATTCTGAAGTAATGTAAGGATGATTTTTTTACCTCCTTCAACCTGATCTGAATCAAGCAATATTATTACCTTAAGCAGATACCCAGAGACATAATCAGAAAACTAATACCACCATACATATAACCAGGCATTGATGAAGTACTGAACGATTGCACAGAACAGATCAGATTAGGTATCCTAAACATTCTCCCAATAGATGATTATGTTATGCCAGGAAAATTAGCTCCCTATAATATCCTGGTTTAATAAAAAAATCATGAGAATCCCTGATCTTCCATCCATACAAAAATTAATCGAATCAATATCATTATATATTTTTGAAGTTCAAATTATTTTGAAACACTGGAGAGATACCAATGAGCACAAGCATCTCCTGTATTGGGGCAGGCCGGGTGATCCGGATCCTTCTCCAAGGCATGACAAAAAAGGATAATCTTCCTGACCGTATCATCGTAGTAGATACGAATGCCGATATCCTCAGGAATCTGAAACAATCATTTCCCATGATTGAGACAAAGACTGCTATAGATGAGAGCGTGACCACGGCTAATTTCATCGTTATCGCCCTGCACCCCCCGGCAGTCGTGGATATGATCAAATCAATCACCCCTATCATAGGACAGGAGAGTATCCTCGTCTCCCTCGCTCCCAAGATCAAAACTACGATGATCAACCAGATCACCGGCGGGAAAAATCCGGTGATCCGGATGATCCCCAATGCCCCGTCCCTGGTGAACGAGGGATACAATCCAGTCTTCTTCGGTCCCGGCTGTTCAGACCAGGTCCGGAAAACCTTTACCGATCTCATGGCCCCGCTTGGCACTATGCCTGAAGTAGCAGAAGAGACCCTTGAAGCTTATGCAGTAATCACCGCTATGGGACCGACGTACCTCTGGTTCCAGCTTGTAGAACTTATCCGGCTCGGTGAATCATTCGGACTTTCAACGGATGAGGCAAACAGGGCGGTCCTCTCCATGACAGCCGGAGCCGTGAAAACCATGCAGGAATCAGATCTTACTCCAGCCGGGGTCATGGATCTGGTCCCGGTAAAACCGATGGCAGACCATGAAGAGACTATCAAGGGGATGTATACCAGATCCCTTACCGGACTGTATGGGAAACTAACCTCCCAATAACCCGATTTTTAAGTTTGATTCTCGAAAAAGTGAATAGAACGGTCTATTCCATTAGAGGGGAGAATCGGAAGTGAGGTATGTGTATAACAGTACTGCAATTACTGCTCCGACAACCGGCCCGATAACATAGATCGGGAAATAGATCCAGAGATTCGATCCCCCAAGGACCATATCTGCAAGGTATGGCCCGAAAGTTCGTGCTGGATTGAGCGATGAGCCCGATATATTTCCGATCGTGGTGACGATCCCGCCTACAGTCAGACCGATGATAAGACCGGCAAATCCGGGAGGTGCCCGATTGTCCACTGCAACACCCATGATGGTGAGCATCAGGACAAAGGTTCCAATCGTCTCGGCAAGGAGCGCCTGTCCATATGAGATCCCGGGGAACGGTGCGGTCGCACCCAGACCCCCGATTAACACTGCATCCATCCCCGCTGTACCTGCAAAGAGAAAACTGGCAAGGACAGCCCCGATGCATTGAGCAATAATATACGGAACCACTTCTGATACAGGAAATCGTTTTGTAACCCCGAGTGCAATGGTGACCGCCGGATTAATATGACAACCAGATACTCTTCCAAGAGCATAGATTGATGCAGTTATGGCAATCGCAAAAGCCATCCCGATAGCAAACCAGTCACCCAGGCCTCCAAGAGCTCCGATGCCAATATTGAAAGGAGTGGGGGGATTTGATCCCTTTGCTATCATCAGGGTTATTGCGGCAGCTCCGGCACCAAAATAAACCAATATAAAGGTGCCTACCAGTTCAGCAATGCAGCGTCTCATTAGTGTCATCCCAATCACTTCCTGTATGCAGTTGAACATTCCGGACAGAGTATCCGGGGGATTTTTTTTCCTGATTTTTGTGCTGGGAATGGATAGCCTCCTTCCCAGATATCCATATCTTCCCGAACGGTATGCTTCATGCACAATCCCATTCCGCACACAATGCAGACCGCCACCGCATCAGAATCCTTTCCTTCCTTTGCACAGAGATAACATTTCATGATTTCACCATCGATTAGACCGCGTTTTTCCATTGGCAATAAGAGTGACGGAAATCCATGAGAGCTGCTGAAGCACAATCTTTACAGATCCTGGCTGGAGCTGCCGCAGTCTCCTTGTGAAGTGCAATGATATTTGTCATGAGGGTTGCCGTGACTGGTTCACTGGTCAGGAGACAGGGATAATCTGAAAGTCGCATCATGGCAGACATACGGACGGTCATGGCACATGCCGGATACGCATACCGCTGGGGGTTCATGAGCACATCGTTCTCATGGATTGGCGAGAGATCAACGGGATAGCCGGATACTTTCGGTTTTAGAATCCCTGAATCACCACAGTGCATCCGGCGGGTTTTATCCAGATATTTCCATCCACGGTAGATCATATCCATGAAATCACAGTTATGGAGCTCAACTGCTGCACTTCTGGCCGGGTAGAGTTGGACATAGTTATGATACCGCTTTGTGAGCAGGTCTACGATCATGATTGCATTAAATCCGTCCAGTTCAAGGATATATTCGGCTGAACAGGCTGATGCACCAGTGGCTAGTGAGAGGAGATCATACTCATTTCTGAACTGGCTTTCTGCATTTTTCAGGGTGAACTCCATCACCTCGGTGGTTGCATCAATGGCGGCCATGACCACATCATCCTTACACATATTAAACGTGGACTGGGCGATATGATGCGCAATATCACCGACACAGTAGGCAGGAACCGTGAGGATGTTTCCATAGTGAACCCCTTCATCAACCGCTGCTTTCACGACAGATGTCATTTTCTGGCGGTATGATTCCATGTACTTCCGGTGATCAAAAGAAGACTGCCCAACACTATCCATAAGTTCAGCTTGGGCCTGTACGGGATGGTCATAGATTCCCTGGAGCATGGCTATCTCTTTGTGTGCCGCATCGGCGAGTGTCGCTCCTTTCTCAACCTCATGGGCAAAGACATCCCCCACCCCATATGAGGTGTTCATACCCCAGGATTTGGCGGCGAGAATTGCCTTTTTGTGCTCTTCAGGAATAGGGGTCTCAAGAAGAATCTGATTTACGATATTGCTCGTTGATCCCGGGATGAGTGCAAAATCAACTACACAGGTAGGGCCATAAAACCCACCGTATCGACGTGCTGATTCCCTGCCGATAAGTGCTTCTGACTTTCCGATAGTTTGAATAAATGTCTGGATACTCTTTGCAAAATCAGCATCCTCATTGCAGAGGATTTCAAGAATGACTGGTGTCTGATAATGTTCAACAAAGGGATCGTCTTCAGGGCGGATAGTTTTCGTGAGGCTTTTCAGAATATCAAAATGCGCTTTTACTGACCCCGTGTGAAGACTAAAGACGGCAGGAGATTGTCCTTCAGTCGGTTTCATCCGTTGTACCGCGTCAAGATATGGCTGGGCATCGTCGATTACAAAATTTTGTCCACGCTTTTTTTTGACCGTCTCTACATCTGCCCGCTGGGCTGCCATGGCCTCAGCAATCATTTTGGAATACAGATTTACCATTGTCTTTCACCTCTCGCTTTCGACATCCTGATGTGGTGCACCACAAGAAAAATCAGATGAGTGAAGATGTATTTTAAATTAATTAACATTATCTCATCCCCCTATCAATTCACTAAATTTTGAAACTCAATTTTCAAGAGGAACATCCTTGACCACATCAAGTACTAGGATAATGCAAGTGCCGATCTGGTAGAACGGCATGGTGACACTGATTCATCATTGATGAAAGAGGTGTACAACAAGACTTTGTTCTCTCGGAAAAATAACCACAAGGTTGGTATATGACCAGAAATTTTACGCGGTATATGAATTACCTGAAAAGGGTTATCGGTCTGCGGCTTTCGCCCAACCTCTCATGACTGACCTGATGAGTTACATGGAAGTGATGGGACGAACGATATTCCTCTCGTCGCTGCCTTCTTCGTCGATGTGATGATGGCGACCAACGGTACAGCAATTGCGTATGTCTCCCGCAAAAACCGGGACAGCTGATCACAATTCTAATCGGGGCACTCTACAGCCTTGGGCAGATGTTGTGTGTGTCACCATTGACGACCTCATTGTTCTCTGCGGACTCAATATCCGGTCAATCGCCCATTTTCGTACAGGAACATGAGGTTCTGCTCCTCGGTTCTATCATCCTGGTCTGCGGTATTCTGATGATCGAGATCATTCCATTCTTCTTCGGGTTCGAACATGCCGGACTTCATGAACTTAAAGAGCGGATGAGCCAGAAATTATTGATCCAGGGCTGCTCATAATTTTCTACTCGGCATCCTCTTGGCCATCGGTTTCTGTCTTTTCAGTGCAGCCCTCTTCTTTGGGATGCTCGTACCATGGCATTGAGTATGCAGGATCCAATCAGGGTTTCCCTGACGGGTCCGAGAAACATCGAACAGGCCGTGATTTCTCTGTCGGAGAAGGCTAATTTGTTTATAGGGGCTTGGTTTATGGTGTTATAAATTTTTTTTCCACTGCTGATGAAGGAACGAGATGATGGTCCGATCTGTATCTTCTCTGAACCGGTAGATCTTATGATTTGACCGGTAATAAGTCTCGATTATTCCTGCATCCTTGAGGATCTTCAGATGATTGGAGATGAGCGTGGATGATTCTTTGAAGATCCAGATAAATTCGCATACACACTGATCTCGATTACTGAGCATCAGAAGGATCTTCAGTCTAAGTGGGTGACTTATCGCCTTGAGCATCAATCCCATCCGAGTAACAGATTCATCCTCAAGGCCAGTTTTCACCTGGTTGAGTTCATCTTCCCAGTCTTCCCGAAGGGCACAATCAGCAGGACAACATCGGGCGGTTACCATACCCTCATATCCTGATAGGGAACCGGAATAATCACGCAAACTGGCATATATATTCATTTCATGTATTTCATAAAAAAATGAAGTACAGATCATCTCTTTTCCTGTGTTCTTGATGATATCATAGTGGTGAAACCAGTGGAGTATGAAACGATCCAGATCGGAAAGATAGACGGAGTTTGTGGACTATGTGAGGATTATTCAGAAAAGAACAGCACAAATCCCCCAAAGATTGCCATCCTCTCCTGTGAAGGTGCCTGTGCACGCGGGGAGGTATCCCGGCGGGCAGCAAACCTCGTCGCCCATTCACTGGCGAAAGAGGAAACAGTTCGGATCTGCCTAGGTGGTGCATTCACGAAGAATACCGGCCAACGAAACCTGGTCCGGCGGGCAAAGAAATGTATTGCGATTGAGGGGTGCTTTGTCTCATGTGCTACCCGGATGATGCAGGGGGTTCTTCCTGATTTGAAACCTGAGGTCATTCTTGCCGATACGCTGTACGATGAATCACTCCCGTTCGGCATCGATGAGGTAGCAGATGAAACCTTCAGTGCTTATGCGAGGCAGGTTGCAGAAAAGGTAGTGACTAAGTATATTCAGAAGTAGCTGATTCAGGATCAATTATGAGAAAATCAGGAAAGGGAGCATTCTCTTCCAGAATCCTCCCATCCTTTTTTGTTTCAGGAAGAGAGCGACGTTTACCTGGCTGATAAGTACGGGTACTTCTACCTGTGGATTGATGACAGTTGCAAAGGCAACAGGTGAAGTGATCACAAAAATTGTGATCGCAGTTGAAATTGCCAGTTCAAAGTTGTATGAAGTTGCTGTAAACGAACAGGTGTCGATTTTGGTAATATACCCCCGCTTTCGAGCGCATCCAGAAGGTTGCCATAACAATATCAGGAAGTAACAGACCAGAGGGAGGCAACACAGAACTCACCATCAACCTCAGCCAGGTCATTCCAGACAATAACCATGGTTATACACCATGCCACATCTCTTCCTCCAAGGTCATTATCAGAAATATTTGAGAAGAATGTATGGCAATTACCTTCCTTTTCGTTCAATAATGCAATAAATCTCATATTGAGAAGTGTTTTGCCTTCTTTTTATCATGTACATACGTGACTGCAACTTTGATATCGAGATCTCATTTGAAGGTTTTGACGATTTCCATGACTTTCGGATTATCTTTTCTTCGGAAAAATCTTCACAAATATTGGTCAGTTACACCCATTTAGGAATCTATGCAATTGCTAAATGATACCATATAGAACAAATTCATGCCCAGATTGCAGGACCACTTGCGACCGCCTCATTTCCAATCGAAACCCCTGAGGAATTAATCACTGCCCTCTCTGCAGAATTAGAAACTACCTGCCAAATTGGAGATATAAAAAAACGCGGTGAGGCGGGCACTCTGCTCAAACCTATTGATGTTCCCGTTAAAAGTACCAGTCAGGGTGCAGATGGTATTGTTGATCGAGCAGAGTTATAAAAAAAATGAGAGGATACCCCATTTTCGGTTAGATAAAGAACCACACGTTCAGGTCATACCATGTATCCCCACCAAATATGAAAGTACCAAAATGGGTGATTCATGGAACCGTTTCGGAGTTACCTGATAAAGACTAATTATTAGGTTTTTTTCATCGCTTCAGCCCTGATCTCCTTGGGCATCAGTTCGATGGCATAGCGAAGTGAGGTCCGTGGCATTACTTTTTTATGACGCAGAACATAGGCAAAGACCTCATCCTGATGGTGCCTGCTTGCCTCTTTAAGCAGCCATCCATATCCTTTCTGTACCATATCGTCGGTATCATTCATGAGCAGGTCAGCAATCTTAAAGGCTTCATTGAGAAATTTTCCATGCTTTGCCGGAACAATCAGTGAAACTGCTGCAGCCCTCCTCATCCACCTGTTCTCTGACTGAGTCCAGGTCATGAGTTCCTCAATATACTCAGGATACCGCTCAATGAAGAGACCCACAGAATGGTTACAAAATCCATCACACATCGCCCAGTTCGTGATATATGAGTTAATCCAATGTCTGAATATGGCAATATCTTCAGGTGTATACTGATCACTCAAATTGGGTACCCAGCTGGATACAAGAAAGGCCTCCTCACAATACCCTGAGGTATAGAGCTCCTCGCATAGCGCAAAAATCGCTGGTTTATCCAGTTTTTTTACCTCATTCCAGTACTTTTTAGCAATTTTGCCTACGCCTGCAGATTTCACCCCGTGAAAGAGAACCTTCTCTTTGAAGAACCGTTGAGAACTGATTCGGGAGGTTTCATCACTCATTTCAATAAGGTCGTCTCTAATCCTCTGGATGATCGGATCCATACAGATTCTGGATATGAATGGAATAAATAGGTACGCATAAGACCTATGTGTGTATCAAGACCAATACCGTACCTATACCCAGTGATTATACATAACCAGAGCAATACAAACCATCAGTATTCTTACGTACTCATTTCGCTCTAACCGTTCCGGTTTGATCTCATCAGGGTGAAAAAAGAACATATCAAACACTTCCCATTATGAAACAGTTCGGATTGAATAATCCACCATATAGTCAAAAGATAGAGACTGCCGTACTGTGGATCAGAACGCAACAATGGGCAGAAAATTTAATTATAATCCCCTATGACTTTGTTGATGGGGGATGTCCTCTTGATAATTCTGACATCGATCTTGTCATTGGAATATCGGGGAGTTCAGAAAAAACTGATTCTTAAATATCCGGATGAGGATATGGATATCAGACAATTTTTTCGACTTCCAATATACATTCAAAACGATGTGTTGCGAGGAATTGTTCTGTATTGGAGAGATATGACAGAACTATCTGACATCGCCTGGGAAACAATCAAGAAATTCGAGTTATTTAAAACGTATCTTGATGAATATACCGGGGTGGCCCCGCTTTCCCTGACCAGAAAGAAACCAATCCGGATAGAATAGATCAGAGTCAAACGTATTGAAAATGAAGAGAGGGTGACCCAGGTCAACTCGCATCTTCCTCAGAGGTTGAAGACTTTCTCCATCTCGGGCTTCTGAAGGATGGAATGTACAAACGGATCGAGAATGCCATTGAAACTGTCCCTGATATCTGTACAATTCTGAATGCTGATCTCACTCTTGGAATCCCTGAATCAGAAGAAGATATCACCTCATCCCTCGTGAATAATCGGATCATCGACCCATTACTTGGAGAAGAGATACAACAGATGAAGCGATTTCACAATATTGTTGTCCACAGATATGGAAAGATAGATGATATCGTTGCATTTAAAATCCTAGCAGAACATCTTCCCGCATTTGAGTGGTTTTATGACAAGATTGATGTGATTGTATCAGAAGCTCATAAAGTATAATAAGGATGCAATGAGATATTCCAAGATCGAAATGAACCATGTGATTAAAAAAAGAATGCTCGGGGGAGCTACCTGTATTGTCCTTCTTCTCCTCATTTCCATTACTTCAGGGGCTACAACAGTTCCAGGAGTTGGGACATCCGCAGTCCCTAAAACATTAAATACAGGGTCCATCTCTAACGTAAATCAGGAGCTTGTTGTTGCTGATATTACGGTGTGGTCAGAGGATGGCAATTATGCCATTGGTGATGCTACGGTCTCGTACCAAATCTGGCGCACTGAAGATGGAATGACAGTAAACGATGCAGATCGGGTGACAGTGGTTGTAGGAACTACTGATGGTCTTGGGAAACTGCATCTTGCTGGGACAAAGGTTCCAAAAGGGGATGTCACGTTCACCGCGAAAAGTCCCTGGTACCAGCGTGAAGATCGCGATTCAGGATTATCATGGGCATATTCAGGTAAAACAGAAACCTCAATCTCATCTGGTATCCACAGAATTGATATCTATCTAGATCTTTCAGATAAGGATTACCAGTAAGAGATCTCGCTATTTTTTTCAGGGTAATGCTCCCACCAAAGGCGGGACTGACCCAATATTTCTTTCTGAATTATCATCAATTCCCTTTCGATGGCAAAAAAAGACAGACCTATTAATCCAGAAGTTGGATTCCAGGTCTTATACCAGGTTTTCATCAGGATCATATTCACCCGATGATGTAACTGATCACTTCCAGATGATCTTTGCCGTATTTCTGGATGGGATACGTGCATACCGGAGGTTTGGATAGCCGATCATCATTGCGTAATGGGACTTATGACCTTCAGGGAGACCAAGGCTGGCCATCAGATCAGGTGATGAATCAAGCGCAATCTGCACAATTCCTGCCCAGCAGGTCCCAAGGCCGAAGACCGGAGCAGTTAGGTCCAGGTGAGTCAGAGCGATGATAGAATCGATAAAGCCTACCGGGTTAGCCTGATGCCCATGAGCGATCACCAGGCAGGGTGCCCCATGGCAGATCCGATCATCACCCTGTTTGTAGGCTTCAATAACCATGGGAAAGAGGGGGGCCAGCATATGGTCAGGTTGCTTCTTCAGAGTGTCCTCTGCCCAACCAATGATTCGGCTGACGAGCGCTCTGACCTCATCAGGATCCTGCATAACCAGCCAGTGAACGGACTGGCCATTCATGCCCGTTGGTGCATATCTGACGATATCAAAGATCTGCTCTAGGGTCTCCTTCCGGACCGCGTTTCCGGAATAACTCCTTATTGACCGACGCATCAAGATCAATTGGCTGAGTGCTTCAGGAGTCGGCATTGACTCACCCGCGATCTGAGGCACTGGCCCGGCATCCGGATACGTCACGGTTATTGCTGCCTCCGGGCAGATAGCACTGCAATGTCCACAGTGACTGCAAAAGGGGGAGAATACAGGGTTTACTAATGCTTTTTCAGTACTTTCGTTCATCCCGATGATGAGGTACGGGCAGACACGGGTACAGATACCACAGCCCGTGCAGCGTGATGTATCAATTATAATTTCACTCATTGGAGTTCCTGTGTAGATGTTGTATGGGGATTAGTGATCTATCTCCTCTTCAAACGATGAGTTTTTTGCCGATCTGATATGCTCCCTGGAGTAGGGCAGGATTGCCAGATACCATCGGTTTTCTTCCGATATCGAGATCAGGTGCGATGAGGTGTTCTTTTACATCAAACCCGATAAGACTGAGGGCAAACTCGAATGCTGATATTGCTCCGATAAAGAGCGACTCATCAGGCTGGTTCTGCGTATAAATGCAGGACAATGGGATTTTCTTCGGAAGGTTGCTGACAAGATCAAGAGACATGTACGGAAAGAGTCTGTCGAGCCAGATTTTTGTCTGACCAGTGACCCCGCCAAAGTAGATAGGCGTAGTGACGAGAACGCCATCAGCATGGTCAATAGCTGTATACATCTTTTGCATTTCATCATTTCGAGGGCATCTAATAGTATTATCCTTCTTGCAGGCATAACAAGCCTGACAGCCTGATAATACCATATCATTCAGAAAGAATAATTCAGTCTCTATTTTCATACTTAACAGAGCCTTCTCAGCTTCTCGGGCAAGAATGAGGGTGTTCCCGTTCTTTCGGGGACTACCCATGATTATCGGGACATAGGTCATGCTAAGAGACCTGCCCTATACTCTCCGGGAGAGAGCAGTACCCCCAACACCAATCGCATCCAGAGGGTACTCTTTGACAAGAACCACGAACGTCTGTTCAGGAATCTTTGTCGCTGCTGAAGCTGCCTGGGTGAGTGATCTGATCAGTTCCTCTTTTACTTCTGCGCTGACTGGTCCGATTTCAATCGAGATTACGGGCATCAGAGCACCGTCAGACAATTATTGCTCATTGAGTTCATCACTACATATTATGAAGCAACTATTAATTAATGCATCGATATGGAAATCATAGTGTTAGCGTGAGAGCCAATCATTCATGCCGGGGGGGATTTTTTACCATCAGGAAGATCCCAGACGCCAGGAGGGTAATGACCGGAAAGAGAGCAAGGGTTGCCGGCAGCCCCGCATGATCGGCAATTATCCCAGATATGGAGACACCAATCCCACCAGCTCCCATCGCAACCCCTAAAAAGAGTCCTGATATCAGGCCCACCTGAGATGGCATCAATTCATGGGACATAGCAATGGTGACCGCAAACGAGGACCAAAGCATAAACCCGAATAGTATCATCGCTGCCATAAGCCAGGGCCCTGATGCAACCAGGATTCCCGCAAAAGCCGGAACCGCTGCAAGCGTAGTTGCAACAATGACCGCCTTTCTCCCGATCCGGTCAGAGAGGATACCCCCACTGATCTGTCCTGCCACCCCGGCAAGGAGCATAACGGTTACCATGGTTGTTGCTGTCAGAAGGGGATACCCCTGAAGAACGAGGAATGTCGGAAGAAAGACCATTGCCCCAAAAGTAACCCAGGACCTGAGGGTCGACCCGGCAAAGAGGAGGATGACCGGACGCCAGCTCTCCTCTCCGGAAGTACACGGTTTGACAGGGACCATGCAGGAATCAGGCTCTTTGCGCATGAAGAGAATCATCGCAGATAGCACCGCAGGAATTATCAAAAATACCAGAGATGAAATGCCACCAGAAGCCAGAACAATTCCCGCGAGGATCGGTCCCAGAGCGAACCCAAGATTTCCGCCCACCACAAAGAGAGAGGTGAGCCTGCCCCGATCCCCGGATGATGCAATGGCACTTACTTTACAGAGTGCACCAGGGTGAAAACTGGCATGACCCACCCCGGATATTGCAACACACACGAGCATCATCATAAACTTATCCTGAAGAATGCCAAGAGCAGCAACCCCAATTCCGGAAAGGAGAATAGAGATGCCTACACTTACCCGCATACCTTTTTTATCAGCCAGGTACCCAAAGACCGGCTGGAGCAGGGATGATACAATACTATGCAATGCCGGGAGGAGTGCTGCTTCAAAGTAACTATATCCGAGTGTAGCAATAAGCACCGGTTGTATTGCCATGAGAACCGGAGCATAAATGTCATTAATCAGGTGCGCAAATGATAATTTTGCTACCTCAAAGAACCTATTCATCTGATTCGCCCTGACTGCCTGAGTGATACGGATCAATTATCCTGCTCCTTTTTCGTTCAAATTGTATCATCCAAATACCTCTGTGTGTTTCGTTGAGCCTGCTCCTTCTCCTCAAACCGCTCCTCCCAGATGGATTTAACTGCGAAATAATAGATCGAGGACGAGATGATCAGGAGAAGAGAGAGAACCGATCCACTCAATAGTGCGATTGTATACTGCGGCATGGTTTTTCATGACCCTCATACGCAATACTTCCAAGTGAGGTCTGTTCAACCAGAGACCTATGAGTATATGACATGATAGGAAATGATCTGCGATAGAATTATTCATCAGCTAAACTATTTAGACCGTAATCATCTATAGCCAAAAAGGTCGATCCATCCCACATTCAGCAGATCTTAAATCAGCCATAGAATTTTTCGTACTCGGGACCAAGTATTTTCAATATTTTATTGAGTTCGTCATTCATATGACATACAACAGTCCTCAGTTTCACATCAAATCTGAAAACACACGATT